>MEKX01000127.1 GCA_001767075.1 Acidobacteria bacterium RIFCSPLOWO2_12_FULL_54_10
TACCCTCAACTAACGCAGCTACGTCATCTGCTCGAAAGTTATAATTTCCATTTAACGGGTGATTTTCGATTGCGTCTCTAAGATGATTACGGATTATAGCGGCAGAGTACTGTTCGTGAGTGTACTTGACTTTGCCGTCATTTTGGTTAGGAAAAAGCTCTTCAGCCGCATGGGAGAAAGGAGCATGTCCCACGTCATGAAGCAATGCCGCAAACCGTACAAGCTGCCGACAGCGAAGAAGTCCGGCTTCATCATAGGCCAACTCCGATTCCAAGATTTCCTTCGAGTTCGATTTTATGGAATTGAACAGCAACGTAGCCGTGTGCATAACCCCCAAAGAATGTTCAAAGCGACTGTGCAAGGCTCCAGGATAAATGTATTCTGTCCAAGCTAACTGCCGTATTCGCCTCAATCGCTGAAATGCGGGCTGATCAATGACCGTGCGTTCCCAATCGTTGACTGTTATGAACCCGTGGACAGGGCAACGAAATTCATAGCTGCGATGTGGGTTCATGCACTTCTCTCAAAAACATCCTTCGCGATGTAGTGAATCCGGGGTAGCTCAGTATAGACGAAAATGGTATTCCTTTCGATCTTTTATCGATCTTCACCGCGCGCGAATTGTTATCGTCGATGGATAATAATCCCGCTCGTTCCAATTCCTAGCATCCATCAATCTCTCACTGCTCCACCAGGTTTCTTCATCCATCATTATAGTCGGTGCAAAAATATTTCCGCCGGCAACCAGGGCAACACTGCCAGTGCTATTCTAGTAAATTACCACTTGGAGCAACGCATGACCCCCAGGGTACGATTCGCCCCCAGCCCCACCGGAGAACTGCATGTCGGCAATGCCCGCACGGCTTTGTTCAATTTTCTTTTTGCGCGCCAGCAGGGCGGCGTTTTCCTTCTTCGCATCGAGGATACCGACGTCGAGCGCTCCGAGGCTCGTTTCGAGACGCAGCTCATGGAAGACTTGCGCTGGCTCGGCCTAAACTGGGATGAAGGTCCCGACACCGGCGGCCCCTTCGGTCCTTACCGGCAATCCGAGCGTTCGGAAATCTACCTGCGCTACGCCAACCGCTTAATCGATGCAGGCAGCGCTTACTTCTGCTTTTGCTCGCCGCAGGAAATCGAGAAAGATCGCCAGTCGGCGCTTGCCTCCGGGCAGCAGCCCAAGTACTCCGGTCGCTGCCGTGCGATTTCTCTTGATACAGCTCGTGAGCGCAAATCAAAAGGCGAGTTGGCTTCCATACGGCTGCGAATTCCCGATCACCCATTGCGCTTCGATGACCTCGTGCATGGCCCTCTCGAATTCCCCAGCGAAGTCATCGGCGATCCCATCCTGGTCCGCTCCACGGGCATCCCTGCATTCAACTATGCCGTCGTCATCGACGACGCGTTGATGCGCATCACGCACGTCATCCGTGGCGACGACCACATCTCCAACACGCCGCGCCAGGTTGCGCTCTTCGAAGCTCTCTCGGCTTTGCCGCGCCTGTCCGATTCCGAGCCGGATTGGAAATTGCCGCTCTTCGCGCATCTTTCCACCATCCTCGGTCCTGACCACACGCGGCTGAGCAAACGCCACGGCGCGACCTCGCTCGGCCATTTCCGCTCCTCCGGCATCCTGCCCGAGGCCTTGGCGAATTATCTGGCGCTGCTTGGCTGGGCGCCGGGCGACAATCGCGAAATCTTTCCCATGCCCGAACTGATCGAGGCGTTCCGCCTTTCGCAGGTCTCCCGCAACCCCGCCATTTTCGATCTCGACAAACTCCGCTGGCTGAATCGCCATTACCTGAAGGAGGCCGGTCCGGAACGCATTCTGAATCTGGCGATCCCTGCCTTGCGCGATGCGGGATTTGTGACAGAACCGCTTGATGGCGCGGCGCGCACATGGTGGCTCGATGTCTTGAATCTGCTGCTACCATCCCTAGACGAACTCAGCCAGTTGCCGGGTCATGCGCGCATCCTTTTTGAATATGACCCCAAGGCAAGCCTCGCCCTTGATGAAACCAAGCACGCGCTCGCCGAGCCGGGCGCGCGCGAAGTTATCGACGCGCTATGGGCAGCCGTCTCTGACAACGCCGAGATTACCTCCGGGAGGTTCAAAGAGGTTCTCGATCAAGTCAAGAAAGCTTCGCGGCAAAAGGGCAAGGGCTTGTTCCACCCTGTTCGTATCGCTTTAACAGGCTCCGCATCTGGTCCTCAACTTGACCGCCTGATTCCGCTCATTGAAGCTGGCAGCAGATTGCAACTCCCCAAGGCCATCAAGTGTTCCCGCAACCGCCTGATCGAATTTCGTGAAGCGCTGCTCGCGCAGTCTTAAATTTTCTATGGAAACCATCTGCGGCATTCACTCCGTCGAGGAGGCCATCAAAAGCGCCCGCCGCCCTGTGGAACACGTCCATTTCCAGCAAGGCACGCGCAATCCTCGCTTGTCGAAACTCATCGATTTATGCCGCGAGCGCGGCATCCCCGTTCGCATTGATCCCGCAGCAACCCTCGACCGCTTATCTCAGCGCGAGCATCATCAAGGCGTGGTGGCCGTAGTTGGCGGGGCGCAGTATGAAGACATCGAAAATGTCCTCGAAAGAAATCCCAACAACGCCCTGCTACTGGCGCTCGACGGCGTGCAGGATGTCCACAACCTGGGCGCGCTCATCCGCACCGCCTGCGCCGCCGGTGCCGACGCGGTGATCATTCCTGAGCGCCGTTCGGCTGGTCTGACTCCGGCCGTTGTCAAAGCGGCCAGTGGTGCCGTTGAGCACCTGCCTGTCGTGCGCGTCGGCAATCTGGCTCAAACGCTCGATGTGCTCAAGAAACGCAACTTTTGGATTTTTGGTTTGGATGAGCGGGGCGAAAAGAACTATGACGAAGCTGATTTTGGCGGCAACTGCGTCATCGTCGCTGGCAGCGAAGCCACCGGCCTGCACGAATTGCTAAAGAAGAAATGCGATTTCCTCATCCGCATTCCCGCGCCGGGTAAAATTTCCACCCTCAATGTCAGCGTCGCCGCCGGCATTGTATTGTTTGAAGCTTCTCGCCAACGCAGAAAATCACAACCAAAGTAAAAATCTATCCCCGTTTCACAAGTCTTTTATCCCACATATGTTACATGCCCACTACCGCTGTTTTCTTGTGCTTTGCTACGCTTCTGCATCCCGCTTTGCGTCCTTTTTTGCTATTCTATTTAATTGCCTCTGCTCGAATGGAGGCTTTAAGTCCCATGCCCGTCAGGGAAACGGAAGCCATCATCTTACGGAGTTTTCCCTTCAAGGAAGCCGATAAGATCGTCAGCTTCTTCGGGCGGGAGACTGGCCGGATGCGCGGTGTCGCGCCGAACGCCCGTCGCAGCGTGCGTCGTTTCGGCGCAGGGCTGGCTTTGCTCTCGCACGTCAGGATTCATTTTCAGGAGCACCCATCGCGTGATCTGGTGCGCATCGAATCCTGCGATTTATTGCATTCGGTCCTGGAGACGGAGAGCAGCTATGAGCGCATCGTCGCTTATAGTTATCTCGCCGAGGTTTGCGAGCAGCTTTTGCCCGAGCACGAAGTTCACGACGCGTTCTTTCGTCTCTTGCTGCTCGTGCGCGAAGAGATTTTTCGAGGTGGCTCCATCTGGCGGCCCCTCACGTATTTTGATCTGTGGTCGTTGAAACTGGCTGGGTTGCTGCCGCCCTTGGATGTCTGCGAGCAATGCGGCCAACCGCTGGGACAGAATGATCCTGGCTGGTTTCGCCAGCAATCGGATGGTTTGCAGTGCCGCGATTGCCACAGCCAGGGCGGTTCCAAATTAACGCCGGCCAGCCGAAGCATCGCTCGCGAGATGTTGTCCGGCCCGCTCAGCAACATTCCTGCTGATGGGTGGGATCAAAGCCGGGCCTCGGATTTGCGCCGTTTCCTGGAGCAGTGTTTGGAGCGCCTCATTGAGCGAAAGCTGGTCACGCGGCAGCAACTCGATCATCTTCCCTAGCGTTTAGGTGCACATTATTTTGCCGAAGACAAAACTCAAACCGGGCACGCAAACCTTGCAGGAACTGATTTTCCGTCTGAGCCAGTTCTGGGACCGCCACGGTTGCATCATCCAGCAACCTTACGACATGGAAGTCGGCGCAGGTACCAGCAGCCCGGAAACTTTTCTGCGCGCCCTTGGTCCCGATCCCTATCGCGTCGCTTATGTGCAGCCCAGCCGCCGCCCCGATGATGGACGTTACGGCGAAAATCCCAACCGCCTTTACAAGCACCTCCAAATGCAGGTCATCCTCAAGCCGCCTCCGGTGGACATTCAAGACCTCTACCTGAAGAGCTTGGAAATGCTGGGCATCAATCTGCGCGAGCACGACCTCAAGTTTGAGGAAGACAACTGGGAAAATCCAACCCTCGGCGCTTGGGGCCTGGGCTGGCAGGTGATGCTCGACGGCCTGGAGATCACTCAGTTCACTTACTTCCAGCAGTGCGGTGGCATTGACCTGGACCCCATTTCCGTCGAACTTACCTACGGCCTCGAGCGCATCGCCGCATTTCTCCAGGACGTGGACAGCGTTTATTCGCTGCGCTGGAATGATTCCACCACCTACGCCCAGGTGCGCTGGCAGGAGGAGCAGCAGTTTTCGGTTTACCAATTCGAGATGGCCGATGTCGATATGCTTTGGCAGCAGTTCAATCAGTTCGAAAAAGAATGCAAGCGTCTCTTGCAACTTTGGTCCGACACCAAAGAGGACGCAGCGCGCCAGCGTTTTCCCGTGCTGCCCGCTTACGAAATGGTTTTGAAATGCTCTCACTTGTTCAACCTGCTGGACACGCGCGGAGCATTGAGCGTCACCGAGCGCGCCTCGGTCATCGGGCGCGTCCGGCAAATGGCCTGCGGCGTGGCTCAGGCTTATCTGGAGCAGCCGAAACCGGCCATGGCCTTGTGATCCGGCGCATATCCTTAATCATTATAGACAAAAAGTAGCCAAGGAATCGTGGAAGAAAAATTTCAAGAGTTTTTGCTGGAGCTGGGAGTCGAGGAAATTCCCGCGTGGATGATCCCTTCGGCTCTGGCTGATCTCCGTCGCAATCTCGAAAAAGGCTTGACGGAAAGCAAGCTGGCCGGTGGCCGCGCTTTGGAGATGCAAATGTTCTCCACGCCGCGCCGCCTGGTGGCTTACTGCCCCGCTCTGCTTGAAAAACAGCCCGTCGCGGAAGAGCTTGTGCAAGGCCCGCCCAAGCGCATCGCCTTCGACGCGGACGGCAAGCCCACCGTAGCGGCCACGCAATTCGCCGCCAGGATGGGCGTGAAAGTTTCCAAGCTCCAGGTCGTGACTTCACCCAAGGGCGAGTACGTCGCCGTCCGCGTCAGGCATCGCGGCAACTCGGCGATTGACGTCTTAAAGGAATTGATCCCCTCAGCCGTCTTGGGAATTTATTTCCCGCGCACCATGCAATGGGAAGGCAAGGCCGGTCCGCGTTTCATCCGCCCGATCCGCAATCTCGTCGCGCTGTTCGGCGGGCACGTCGTTCGTTGTTCCATCGGCAGCGTCAAATCCGGCCGCTTTACCTTTGGCCATCGTCAATTGGGAAAGCCTCATCTGCCAGTCAAAAATTTTTCACAGTATCGGGAAACCTTGCACAGTAACAGCGTCCTGCTCGACTCCGATGCTCGCCGCGCGCGCATCCGCGAGCAAATCGCCCTGCTGCTTTCCAGCGAGCCTGGCTATCGCCTGAAAGAAAACCCTGACCTGCTTGAAACTCTGGTCCATTTGACCGAATACCCCACGCCCCTGCTTGGCTCCTTCGACCCCGCATACCTGTCTTTGCCGGAAGAAGTGCTCATCACCGTTATGCGCGGCCACCAGAAGTATTTCGCCGTGGAAGATGCCAGCGGCAAAATCGCCCCACGCTTCATCGCCGTCATGAATACCGATGGCGACCCTTCGGGCATTATTCGCCACGGCAACGAACGCGTCCTGCGCGCCCGCTTCAACGACGCCCGCTTCTTCTGGGAATCCGGCGCTGAGTTGCGCCTCGAGCAGCGCATCGACATGCTCCGCGCCGTTACCTTCCAATCGCAGCTTGGCTCTTATTACGACAAAGCGGAGCGGATGCAAGCTCTGGCCAGCGGTATTTCTTATTTGCTCAGAATGTCCAACCCTGCTGCCATGCAAGGCGAAGAATTCGAATTCCGCAGAGCATGCCAACTTTCCAAGTGTGATCTAACAACCGACCTCGTCAAAGAGTTCACCGAGTTGCAGGGAGTCGTCGGCGGCCTTTACGCTCGACGGGAAGGTCTGTCCGAGGAAATCGCCGCCGCCATTTACGATCACTACAAACCCGAGTCCATGGAAGATGAGCTTCCCCGCACCAAGCTGGGTGATTTGCTTTCCCTCGCCGACCGCATCGACACCTTGGTTGGTTACTTCGGAATCGGCCACGCGCCCTCCGGCTCCAAAGACCCCTTTGGCCTGCGCCGCGCCGCCAATGGCATCATTCGCATCCTTGCCGAAAAGAATTGGCCTTTGTTACTGGACGGCCTCGTCCAGGCTGGTTGCAGAGCCTATACAGATGCGCAAGCGCAGGGCAATGCCCAATCCTGGGATCGCCAGAAAGTGGATCAGGATTTGCTCCCGTTTTTAGAGGACCGGCTTCGCTTTTATCTGCGCGATGTTCGCGGCTTTGCTTACGATGAAGTCAATGCAGTGCTGGCTGCGGGTGGCAGTGATTCGAAGGGAAAAAATTACGAGGTCGTGGATATTCTCAAGCGCATTGAAGCCCTCGCCCGCATCCGCCCCACCGAAAATTTCGAGCCGCTGGCCGCCGCCTTCAAGCGCATGAAAAACATCTTGCAGCAGGCCAGTCAGGCTCATGGCTTTTCTGGAGGCAAGGTGAATGAAAACCTCCTCCGCGAAATTCAAGAAAAAGAATTGCACGATAATTTCAAAGACGTTTCTCAGCGGGCCGCTAACGCAAAAGCTGCTGATAATTATTTCGCGGCGCTGGAAGCCATCGCTGCGTTGCGCCCTGCTGTGGACCGCTTCTTTGACAAAATTCTGGTGATGGATAAAAATCCCGATGTCAGGAACAACCGTTTGGTGTTGCTGCAATCGCTGCTCAACGAGTTTTCCACCATCGCCGATTTTTCCGAGATCGTGCCCAGGGAAAAACCCTCCGAGCCGCGCGCGTGAGGAAGAGATCAGGTTTGGTAGCCACGGTGAATGTTTTTCTCACCGTGGGCAGTTGATTTGGAATTTTCAGAGCCGCGCGCGTAAGCAAGCGGGCACATTGGTGTTGAAGCGCCAGCGGGCAATGATGGCTATAACGTTCCAACGCAAGCCAGGAAATGATATTAGAGAGGAGTTCGCATGAGCGAGAAATACGTTTACTTTTTTGCTGAGGGCAAAGCTGACGGCAACGGCCAGATGAAGGACGAGTTGGGCGGCAAAGGCGCCGGGCTTGCGGAAATGACCAACGCCGGCCTACCCGTGCCTCCGGGCTTCACCGTCTCCACGCGTGTCTGCCGCCTTTATTTTGAATCCTCCGGCAAGCTCTCCCCGGAAATCGAAGACCAATGCCGCCAGGCCGCCTCGCGCCTGGAAAAGGTCACCGCCCAGGCCTTCGGTTCAAAGCAAAATCCTCTTCTCGTCAGCGTCCGTTCCGGCGGCAAATTCTCCATGCCCGGAATGATGGACACCATCCTCAACCTCGGCCTCAATGACGACACCGTGCAGACCCTTGCCCGCAAAACCGGCAATCCCCGCTTCGCCATGGACTGCTACCGCCGCTTCATTCAAATGTTCGGCAACGTCGTGCTGGAAATTTCCAAGGAAGAGTTTGAGCACATCTTTGACGGCGCCAAGAAAAAGCGCAAGGTCCGGCTCGACACCGAACTCACCGCCGCTGCTCTCGAAGAGGTCATCCGCGACTACAAGAAGCTCGTCGAAAAGAAAACCAAATCTCCTTTTCCGCAGGACCCCTGGAAACAACTCACCATGGCCCGCGACGCAGTGTTCGGCTCCTGGCATAATCCCCGCGCCGTCCACTACCGCCGCATGAACCAAATCTCGGAATCGCTCGGCACCGCCGTCAATGTGCAGTCCATGGTCTATGGAAACTTAAGCGACAACAGCGGCACCGGCGTCGGCTTCACGCGCAATCCTTCCACCGGCGAAAAACAGTTCTACGGCGAGTTCCTCATGAACGCGCAGGGCGAAGACGTTGTCGCCGGCATCCGCACTCCTATTCCCATCGAGCAATTGAAGTCCATCCTGCCCGATGTCTATCACCAGCTTCGCGAAACCACCAACCGCCTGGAGCATCATTACAAAGATGTCCAGGATTTCGAGTTCACCATCCAGGATGGCAAGCTCTACATGCTCCAGACGCGCAACGGCAAGCGCACCGGCCCCGCCGCCGTCAAGATCGCCGTGGACATGGTCGCGGAAGGCCTCCTCACCAAGCAGGAAGCCCTGATGCGCGTCGAGCCGTCGCAGCTTGACCAGCTCCTGCATCCCATCCTCGACGAGAGCAAGCCTGTCAAAGTCATCGCCACCGGCCTTCCTGCCTCGCCCGGCGCCGCCGTCGGCGAAATTGTTTTCACCGCCGATGAAGCCGCCCACCTCGGCAAGAAGAAGCCCGTCATCCTCGTGCGCAAGGAAACCGTTCCTGATGACATTCACGGCATGGAAGTTGCCGCTGGCATTCTCACCTCGCGCGGAGGCATGACCAGTCACGCCGCGGTCGTCGCCCGCGGCATGGGCAAGTGCTGCGTCGCGGGCGCCGAATCCATTGACGTCGATTACAAAAACCGCCGCATGATCGTTGGCAAGCTCTCGCTCAAGGAAGGCGACTGGATTTCCCTCGACGGCTCCACCGGCCGCGTCATCCTGGGGAAAGTTCCCACCACCGAGGCCGATCCTTCAACCGGCGAATTCGCAAAATTCATGGGCTGGGCCGATGAGTTTCGCAAGCTTGGCGTCCGCGCCAACGCCGATATTCCCCGCGACGCTGCCGTCGCCCGCCGCTTTGGCGCTCAGGGCATTGGCCTGTGCCGCACCGAGCACATGTTCTTCGCCGAGGACCGCATCCGCCACATGCAGGCCATGATCCTGGCCAGCACGGAGAAGGACCGCCGCAAAGCCCTCAACAAATTGCTCCCCATGCAGCGCAAGGATTTCGCCGGCCTGTTCCGCGTCATGGAAGGCCTTCCGGTCATCATCCGCCTGCTCGATCCTCCGCTCCACGAATTCCTGCCCAAGCGCGAGGACCTGATGGTCGAGATCGCTCTGCTCCGCGAGCGGACTCCGCGCTCCAAAAAGATCAAAGAGAAAGAAGCTCTCCTCAACCGCGTCGAGCAGCTTCACGAGATGAACCCCATGCTCGGTCTGCGCGGTTGCCGCCTCGGCATCGTTTACCCGGAGATCACCGAGATGCAGGCTCGCGCCATCTTCGAAGCCGCCTGCCAGGTCACCAAGGAAGGAAAGAAAGTCATTCCGGAAATCATGATCCCTCTTATCAGCAGCCCCCGTGAATTTACTTTGCAAAAGGAACTGGTGGACACTGTTGCCAAGCAGGTTCTTTCTAAATCTGGCGTCAAGCTCAAATACATGGTCGGCACTATGATTGAAATCCCGCGCGCCGCTCTGCTGGCCGGTCAGATCGCTCAAGACGCCGAATTTTTCAGCTTCGGCACCAACGACCTCACGCAAACCACTTACGGTTTTTCCCGCGACGACAGCGGCAAATTCCTTGCCCCGTATGTAGCGCTGGGCATCCTTCCCCAGGACCCCTTCGCCGTGCTCGACCGCGACGGCGTCGGCCAGCTCATCCGTATGTGCACGGAAAACGGCCGCAAGGCTCGCCCCGGCCTCGAAGTCGGCATCTGCGGCGAGCATGGTGGCGACCCCAGCTCGGTCAACTTCTGCCATCAGGTTGGCTTGGACTATGTGAGCTGTTCCCCTTACCGCGTCCCCATCGCTCGCCTGGCCGCCGCCCAGGCCGCCATCGCCAAAGGCTCTGACGAAATGAAGCGCACCGCGTAGAAATCCAGCAGGAACTTCGAGCCAATCCGAGGAGAGGTTGGTTTAGGTAGCCACGGTGAGCGCTTTCCTCACCGTGGGCTTTTTCTTTTTGTGGTCATCCTGAGCTTGTCGAGGGATTTGCAGTTTTCTGTCTCCTATCCCAATTCCTTCCTCACTACCGCTTGCTGGAGCGTAACGCTTAGCGGACGCCTCCTTTGCCTTCCCTAATATCCTTGTCGATACAATTTTCATCCCTTTCCGGAAACTTTTTCCTCTTTGCCGGGTTCTATAGCTACTAATGGCCGGTTGAGATTTCCTCCGCAACCGGATATGCTGGGGCAAGAGCATGTTGGGGTTCAGGGAGGGAGTTTGGCTGACTATCTCGCCAATGCGGTAACGGGGTGCTTAGCTCAGGACGATGCGCGGCTGGTCGCGGCTATGCGCAGCGGAAGCGATGATGCCTTCGATCAGTTGATCGATGCATATTCCGCTCCTCTTTATCGCTTCGCTCACCGCCTGCTGCACGATCCAGCGCAAGCTTCCGACACGGTGCAAGAGGTTTTCTTGAGCGTATTTCGCAGCATCGGTCAATTCCAGGGCAATTGTTCTCTCAAGTCCTGGCTTTATCGCATCACCGTCCATGCGGTTGCTAACCAGAACCGCTGGTGGCGACGCCACACGGAGCGCGAAAAACCCCTGGAAGATTCCGCCGCCGATTTGAGCTTGCAGGAGATTTTAGCGGACCGTTCTGCGCCGGACCCTTTTACTTCTCTGCTCGCCCACGAGACACAGGAGTTGGTCCACCGCGCTTTGCGCAATCTCCCGGAATCGTTCGGGGTCATCCTCGTGCTGCGCGAGCTGGAAGAGTTGAGTTACGAAGAGATCGCCGGCGTCCTTCACATTTCTTTGGGTACAGTCCGTTCGCGTCTCGCGCGTGGACGCTTGGCGCTTAAAACCGAATTGGAATCCCTGCTCGCTCCCGCCGCTGGCGGCGTTCCGGCATGGACTCCGGCAGATTAGGGTATGGCTATGTTTCGATGCTGGCAATTTAAAGTTCTTCTTTCCGCTTATGTGGACAACTTCCTATCCGCCTCGGAATGGAAGGATGTTCAAAATCACCTGCTCGATTGCTCTGCCTGCGCCGCGCGCGCTCGGCAATTGCGTGCGCTTTCTGCCAGGCTCCGCAACGCCCCGGTCCCTGAGGTGCCTGCCGATCTGGGCCTCCGCATCCGCGTCCGCCTCGCGCAGGAACAATTTCTCCACCAGCGTCCGCACTGGTCTTGGCGGCTGGCCAACTGGCTTACGCCCTACGCATTCCCGGTCGCTACAGGTGTGCTGACTGCTGGGCTTGTTTTCATGATTCTCTTGCCCGGCTTGGTTTCCACGGTCCAGGCCAGTTCCGACGATGTGCAATTGCCGCTGCGCACGCCTGCCCGGCTGATCACTAGCTGGCCTGCTCAGATTGCTTCCGCCGATCCCGATCTTGTGGTTAAGCTGGTCATTGACGCACGCGGTCGCGTCGGCGATTACGACATCATTCGCGGCTCCGATTCGCCAAATGATATCCGCTTGCTCGAAAATATTCTCCTATTCGCCTTTTTTGAGCCTGCTACGCTTTTGGGCCGCCCCACCACCGAAGTCATCGTCCTGCCTCTCAAAGACCTTGAACTATAAATTGTCGCTGTTCGTCCTGTGAATCGCCTTCCGCCGCAAGTAGCGCCAGCGCCCCGCTGGCCTAATGCGCCCCAGGTTGGCGGCCGTCCTCTACAATTCCCTATCCATCGCAGCACGTCTCCCCGCGCAGACCCTCGATCCCTTCTCGGGCGATGATCGGGACCATCACCAGCGCGGCAACCGGATCGGCCCACCACAGTCCCCACAGCGCGTTCAGCAGCAAGCCGCCCAGCAGAATGATCGATAGATACGTGCAGAACTCCGCCTGCCTGGCGTCCGCGATCATGGCTGCGCTGCCGAGCTTCGCTGCCACCCTGCGCTTGGCGCGGGCCAGCATCGGCATCACAATCATGGATACGCACGCCAGCACGATCCCTGGAATGCTTTCTTCCGGAGCTTCCCTTCTCTGCAAGTCGTTCACCGCCTCGTAGCACACATAAACGGCCAGGGCGAGGAAACACCCTCCCACGATTCGCAGCGTGATTTGCTCCATCCGTTCGCGCTTGTGCTCCTGCGCATCCATGGTCATTCGCCACAGCAGCGCCGCCCCCGAGGTCATTTCGATAAAGCTGTCCACGCCAAACCCCACCAGCGATATGCTCCCCGCCAGGATGCCCGCGGCAACCGCGATGATGCCCTCCAAGCTGTTCCAGGCAATGGTGAAATACTCGAGCCTCTTTCCCTGCTGCACCGCCGCCAGTCGATCCGCCCGCATCTCCGCCATGCCCTCAGTATACTTTCATTGGCTCTTACTTCTATCCGTTACACATTCTCCAACACCAAAAATGCGCTCGTCTCTTTTTCAATTCATGCGCACGTATTTCAATTGCCACTAGAATCCATTGACCCATTCCCATAGTCGTGTTATCAGTGGTTCTTCTTTTGCTGGAAAGGGATAATCCGCTGCGGCTCGCTGACTCGGCTCCGCATCGTTTTCGATAGCTATGTCTGAAGCAGATAACCGCATCCAAGACTGGGTGGAAAATATTTTTCGCGGCGATGTCCGCGCCATTTCGCGCGCCATCACTGCGGTCGAAAACCGCGATTCCGATTCGCACGCGTTATTGAAGCTCCTCTTCCCGCGCACTGGCAAGGCCGCGCTCATCGGCATCACCGGCCCCGCGGGCGCTGGCAAGAGCACCCTCGTCGACGGCCTGGCGGCTCTCATGCGCAACCAGGGCCATTCTGTTGGCATCCTGGCCATCGACCCCAGCAGCCCTTTTTCCGGCGGTGCCATTTTAGGCGACCGCATCCGCATGCAGGCGCACGCTGCCGCTTCCGATATTTTTATCCGCAGCATGGCCACGCGCGGCGCGCTGGGCGGCATCTCCTCCGCCACGCTGGATGCTGCGATGGTTTTGGACGCCGCTGGCAAGGATTTCATCCTCATTGAAACCGTCGGCGTCGGTCAGGATGAAGTGGAGATCATCCGTCTGGCCGACATAACTCTCGTCTTGTCCATTCCCGGCACCGGCGACGACGTGCAGGCTTTCAAGGCCGGCATCATGGAGATCGCCGACATTTTTGTTCTCAACAAATCCGACCTGCCCGGCGCGGACCGCGTCGAACAGGAGATTCGTTCTCTCCTCTCCCTGGCCCCGGAATCGCAGGCCTGGCGCCCGGAGATCATCCGCACCGTGGCTACGCGCCAGGAAGGTCTTGAAAATCTCTGGCAGGCCATCACCCGCTACTTGGCCTTTTCCCGCGAGCGCGGCATCTTCGATGATCGCCGCCGGGAGCACTGGCAGGCCCGCATCATGTCGCTGCTGCAAAGCCGCCTGCTCGACCAACTTCTCCGCAACGCCCTGCCCGACGGTGCGCTCTCCGAATACGCCGCCCAGGTCGCCTCCCGCCAGTCCGACCCCTACGAAATCACTGACTTGATCCTGAAGCAATCCGGCCACCTCAATCCGTAATTTTGGTGATTATTTACTTGATGCTGGTTGGTGATAAGATGCGGGAATGGATCACCCCCTAGATAGTGCTCGGTCGAAAGTTGATAGGGCCAAACAGCACCTCGGCGACTTGGAGCGACTCATCGCCAATTGGAGCGATCCCAAACGCCATAAAATTGGGGCCAAACGCGATCCTCAAACTGAACATTTACATTATTACCTCGTTGGCGTCGCCAAAATTGATGAACCGATACCCACAACAATCGGAGATGTGATTCAAAACCTCAGGAGTGCGCTCGATCATATTGCCTTCCAACTCGTCTTCAAAGATACCAATGGTATCGGCCCTCTCAACAAGGACGGGACAAGGCGAGCCGACGCCTTCAAGCACGTCCAATTCCCGATTCTTGAGGAGCCCCCCCCTGACAACACAGTGAGAGAAGACCGACATGTACAGGGAATGGCGCAACCTTCCATAGATGCTATCGACCGGACCAAGCCATATAAGGGAGGGAATGATACTCTCTGGCTCATCAACAGACTTAACAATATCGACAAACACCGCAGGTTTGTCGTTACGGGGGGTTCCCATGCCCATGACATCGGACGGCCAATCTTTGAAGCGATGGTTCATGCAATGCCTTTCATGAAAGGCATCAACTTCCCCACCATTACTGTAACTGATGCCCGAATACGTAAGCCCGGCGACATACTTTATACCGACACATCCCCGCAGGCAAAATTCAACGAGGATATGCGCTTCATGTTTCTTATAGCGTTCGATGAACCGGGGATTATTGAGTGTAAATCTCTGCTCCCAACACTCCATGAGATGGTCGATCTTTTGGAGGGTGCAATCATTCCTGGATTCGATCCGCTCTTTGCGTAGGGTTTGCATTTGGACTTCAGTCATGCCGTTAAGGCATGATTCGAATCTTTCTACCTTGCTGCCGCAGGCCGGAACGGAGCCCAAGCGTTAGCGACGGGCGCAGCGGAGCTTGTTTTTTCCTGATTTCTGACTTCTGCAGATCCATTGCTTCCTATGCCTCTGTATTGCTGTCGCAGACCAGCGCCCCGCACAAAATTGGCCAGGTTCGGCCCTTGCTGTACAATGGAATTTTATCTGGCGGCTAATTTTTTGATCCGCGATCTTTTTTTATTGAAAAAATGAATCAGGAAATCAAACCTAAATCCGGTCAAGCGATCATCGACCACCTCGGCATCGCTGTGCCTTCGCTCGCCGATGCCCTGGACTTTTACGAGCGCATCCTCGGCCTGAGAATTTCCGGCTTTGAAACCATCGCGCAGGAAAAAACCAATGTAGCCTTGCTGCCGCTCGGCGACAGCCGCATCGAGCTGCTCGAGCCAACCGAGCCGGACTCCCCCGTGGGCCGCTTTCTATCGAAGCGCGGTCCGGGCCTCCATCACATTTGCCTGCGCGTGCCCGATCTCGCCGCCACCATCGCCCGCCTCCAGCTAAACGGCGTTCGGCTGATCAACGCCGAGCCGGGCACCGGCGCCGGCGGCCACCGCTACGTTTTTGTCCACCCCTCAAGCGCCGGCGGCGTCCTGCTGGAATTGGTCGAGGAGCACTGAATTTCTTGATGAACCATCGAAGTTAGAATTTCAAAATTATTGAACAGAATCGTCGCACAGCACAAAATATTTACACTTTCATCCAGGAGAAGAAATGTCACAAGCAGAAATCGGCGTCATCGGCGGCAGCGGTCTTTACTCCCTGCCGGGTTTGGAAAACGTTCAGGAAATCGCGGTCGAGACTCCCTTCGGCGCGCCCTCGGACTCGTATTTTCTCGGCGCCTTCAAAGGCCGCCGTCTTGCTTTTTTGCCGCGCCACGGCCGCGGCCATCGCATCCTGCCCTCGCACTTGAATTTCCGCGCCAACATTTACGGCTTCAAAAAATTGGGCGTCGAGCGCATCGTCTCCTTCAGCGCCGTCGGTTCGTTGCGCGAAGAATTTGCGCCGATGTCCTTTGTGCTGCCTGACCAATTTTTCGACCGCACCAGGGGCCGCGTCTCCACCTTCTTTGGCGAAGGCCTGGTCGTGCACATCTCTTTCGCCGACCCCATCTGCCACGGTCTGCTCGACGTCCTCGAGTCCGCCTGCAAGTCCGCCCAGGTTGTGGTCCATCGCGGCGGCACCTACGTCTGCATGGAAGGCCCGCAGTTTTCCACCAAGGCCGAGTCCAACGTCTACCGCTCCTGGGGCATGGACATCATCGGCATGACCAATCTTCAGGAAGCCAAGCTCGCCCGCGAAGCTGAGCTTTGCTACGCCACCGTCGCCATGGTCACTGACTACGACTGCTGGCATCCAGGTCATGAAGCGGTCACCGTCGATACGGTGATTTCTTATCTCATGAAGAATTCCGCAAACGCCGCCCGCGTCCTGACCCAGGCCATTGAGAAGATGCCTGCCTCGCGCACCTGCAAATGCGGCTCGGCGTTGGCGCACTCCATTCAGACCGACAAGACGATGATCCCGCCCGAAGCGCGCAAAAAGTTCGACCTGCTCGTCGGCAAATATCTTTCTTCCTGAGTATGCGGGCCACAACCAGGTTAGGTAGCCGCGATGAGCGTTTTCCTCATCGCGGGCTTTTTGGTGGTGCATTTGTTTTGGTTTTTATATAAGCCGCTTGCGTCAACGACCTGCCCGTTTTGGTAGCCACGGTGAGCGCTTTCCTCACCGCAAAGTCCCGAGCTTGCCGAGGGGTGGGCATTTAGTTTTTTAATTTTGAATTTTGTGCTTTGTGCTTTGATATTGTTTAGGATTTAGAGCTTGGGATTTAGAGCTTGGGATTTAGAGTTTTTTGTTTATTTTTACCT
The DNA here is from genome assembly GCA_001767075.1 of Acidobacteria bacterium RIFCSPLOWO2_12_FULL_54_10. Taxonomy (GTDB): domain Bacteria; phylum Acidobacteriota; class Terriglobia; order 2-12-FULL-54-10; family 2-12-FULL-54-10; genus 2-12-FULL-54-10. The sequence continues at coordinate 16,412 of MEKX01000127.1, forward strand.
CCTAGCAGACGGAAATGAATATTTCCATGACCCGCGAATTCCCATTCCTCATCGACGGCCAATACTTCTCTTCCGGCGCTCCCGTCGAGATTCGCTCGCCCTTTAGCGGCGAAGTTGTCGGCGTCACTTACCAGGCCACGCCAGCCGACGTCGAGCGCGCCATCGCTGCCGCCAGCCGCGCCTTCGACGCCGCACGCCATCTCCCCACGCATCGCCGCGCCGAAATCCTCGATAAAATCGTTCGCGCCATCCAGGCCAATCACGAGGACATGGCCCGCCTCATCGCGCTCGAATCCGGCAAGCCCATCCGCACCGCCCGCGCCGAGGTCGCCCGCGCTGTGCTCACCTTCACCGACGGCCTGGAAGAATCCAAGCGCATTCGCGGCGAGTGGCTCCCGCTCGATCTCGACCCATCTTCTGCGGGCCGCTCGGCCATCGTTCGCCGCTTTCCGGTTGGCCCTGTCGCCGCCATCACGCCGTTCAATTTCCCCGTCAACCTGGTCGCCCACAAGCTCGCGCCCGCCCTTGCTTGCGGAACCTCCGTCGTCCTCAAGCCCGCTCCCCAGGCTCCGCTCTCTGCGTTGAATCTCGCGCGCATCATCTCCGAAGCCGGATGGCCCGCAGGCGCGCTGAACGCCTTCGCGTGTTCCAACGACGCCGCGCAGCCGCTCATCTCTGATGACCGCCTCAAAGTTCTGTCCTTCACCGGCAGCGCCGCCGTCGGCTGGGCCTTGAAGCAAAAGGCAGGGAAAAAGCGTGTGCTGCTCGAGCTGGGCGGCAACGCCGCCGTCGCCATTCATTCCGACGCCGATCTCGACTTTGCCGCCGAGCGTTGCGTCATGGGCGGCTTCACTTACTCCGGGCAGTCCTGCGTCTCCGTGCAGCGCATCTTCGTCCACCGCCCAGTCTTCGACGCTTTCCTCGACAAGCTCTTGCCTCGCGTCAGCCAGCTTGAGCTTGGCGATCCTCTCGACGAGACCACCGACCTCGGCCCCATGATCTCCCCCGCCGCCGCCGAGCGTGCCGCCCGCTGGATTCAGGACGCCGTGCGCAGCGGCGCGCAACTGCTCGCTGGCGGTGAGCGCGACGGCAGCTTCCTGCAACCCACCGTGCT
>MEKX01000128.1 GCA_001767075.1 Acidobacteria bacterium RIFCSPLOWO2_12_FULL_54_10
GCCGTTGTGCCTACCGCCGTGATCGTGTTCCCACGAACTGCAAGAGCCTGCGCTATCGTCCCAATATTGTTGTTGGTTCCGTGATCATCCACGGTGACAATCTTGCCGTTGAAGAAAATATAGTCCGGCGGCGACTGCTGCGCTTGCAGCGATATTAAGCCTAACCAAGCTATCGATACGAACATCACAAGTTGAAATACGCGGCTCTTCTTGATCATCTGGCCTCCTGATAAATCGTGATTTCTCAGATCGGAATTCCTAAGATATTTAAGCAAAATTGCTCTTATGCCCATTCAATGTATTCAGTGCAAGGGTTTACGGCAATTCAATATTAACACTGGAACCTGCCATTGATGTCCTAAACTTTCGGCAGGAATTCGTGTAGCCAACCAAAAAAAGAAGGGGTGCTTCTGAAAATTGAATCCAGCAGCACCCCCGTTAAATTTAGAGCCTAACCAGAACTAGAACGTGAACTTCAACGCCATTTGAATCTGGCGCATGGTCGTGCCGCTTTGCAAGGAGTCGATTCTCCCAGCGTCGGAGTTGTAAAGGCCATCCGGGTTGGCAGCGGAACGCGCACCCTCAATGATCGCCGTCGCACCGCTATCCAGCCGGAAGTTTGGCCGATTGGTGATATTGAAGATCTCCGTGCGGAACTGCAACGCCTTCCCTTCGCTGATCTGGAAGTTTTTGAAGAAGGAAAGATCAGCACTAACCAGACCCGGACCGATAATCGTCTGGCGCCCCGCGTTGCCAAAATAACCTCGCTGGCTCACAACATCCGTGCTGGCAGCCCTGAAGCAGCTAGGCGGCGCTACGAACGCCTTCGGATCAAAATACAACACATCGTCCTTCCGGAAATCCGCCCGGCTGTCTAGCACCGGGTTATTGCTGGCACCAGGGCGCAGATCAGGACGGTCGGTTCCGCTGCTGCTTACTCCGCTTCCTGAACATCGTAGCTGGGTAGTGGCATTCAGCGGCTGTCCATCCCGCGCGCCGATAACACCATTGACCTGCCAGCCACCCACCACATGATTGACCAAGCTAGAAACGTTATTGGCGAATTGCTTGCCCTGGCCGAGAGGAACCTCATAATTGAAGGTTACCGTGAGGCTCCTTCCTGCGTGCAACTGGGAAAAGCCCTTGTCTCCGATAATATCGTATACATTTTGATTGTTGATCGAGCCTGCTGAATCCGCTGTCTGCTGGCCAATCCCGGCGGTATCCAGATTCTTGGCCCACGTAAACGAGGTCCGGAACCCGAGTCCTCCTTCGAACCGGCGTTCAATAGTGGATTGCAAGCTGTTATACCATGCATCGCCTGAGTTGGCGATGTACCGGAAACAACAGAAGTTCGGGTTGGGTACTTTAGCATTAGCTGGCGTATACCACCGGCCCTGAGCATCTTTTACCGGTACCCGCTGATTGGGGTTGTTGTTGGAATATAAGTGGCGATTCCGGGTGCCCACATAGGCTACCTTTGTAACGAATCCCCCCATGAGTTGTTGTTCGATCCCGAAGTTCCACTGGTATCCATAGGCCGGATGCCAGTCATAGGCATTGACGATTGGGTCGCGCGTGCTGGCAAGCGCAGGATCACCAGGAATTGATTTGCTATATGGAAATGGCATTGTTGGGTTGGTAAGCTGTACGCGGTCTGCAAATGGGGCCACATAGCTAGACAGTGTGTAGCTATAGCTAAGCGGCCATTCGGTGAACACGCCAAAACCGCCGCGCATCACCATCGAACCGCCGCCGAATGGCGTATAAGCGAAACCAAGCCGAGGAGAGATGCCTTTCCAGTCCGAGTTTATTTCAAATACCTTGCCCAAAGTGAAACCCGAGTCATGCAAGACATCGATCACGGACCCGGCTTTGCCGTTCACGTCGATAGGGTCGGTCAAATCTTCCCACCTTACGCCCAGGTTGAACGTCAAGTTGGGCAACACTTGAATATCGTCTTGGTAGTACAGGCCGACGTAGGTTTGGCGATATCCGCGATAAACGTCGGGGGGGGTGATTGGGTTCAAGCTTTGCGGAATAGGGCCTGTGATGGAACTAGGCCTGCCCTCATACCAGCGCGAAAATCCGCTCGAGAAACGCATCTGCCCGTTAAACCAGATGTTCTGAAATTCGTTCATCTGGTACCGCTTGACCTCGGCCCCGAAGCTCATGGAATGCTTGCCCCTGCTGTATGACATCTGGCTCTGGTAAATAAACGTGTTGTCGGTTAGGCGGAAGGGAAGGCTCAAATCCGCGCCGTGAATTCCGCTGATACCAACCCCCGAGACGCCCGGAGAGGTGCAGATCGGCGAACCCGGAATGCAAGAAAGAATAGGATCTAAATTTGACGGAACGGTAAACGACTCAGCCATTTCAGTGCGGGTGAAGCCCACGCTGGCGACATTCAACAACGCCGGAGTCAGAATGGAGGTGAGCTGAAGGACTCCGAAAACATAATGGCCATTGCCGGGGTGAGTCCAATCCGGGTCGTTGCCCAGGTCCACCAAAAAGTTATTGCTCTTGTCCGCCGTGACCCGTCCGAAGAAAGAATTGTTGCTGGAAAGATTGTAATCAACCCGCGCCATACCATAGTCTTCCTGTCCTTTCTCGACGCGAGAACTGATATAGCGGCAACGTCCGCCACTAAGCCGATTCGCAGTACTCAGGTCCGTGCAATGTTCCGTTGCTTCCCGAATCATCGCTCGTGCCCATCGTCCACTGCTGGTCGCCAGTTGTGGCCGGAAATCACACAGGGCTGTTGCCGCCAGACCGCACGCACTCCCTCTTAGGATCGCCGAAGGATCCACTTTGTATGTACCGTAAGGCCTAGTAGGATCGGTAATAACACCGTCCCGAGCGTCCTCATCCATGAAGGCCGTAAAATCCGCAGTCCCTTTGCGCTGCCGTTCGCCTTCGTAGGAGAGGAAGTAGAAAGACTTGTCTCGCGTGATGGGACCCCCAAAGGTCCCGCCAAACTGATTTTGTTTCAACGGCGTCTTCCCGACAAAGTAATGGTCGGCGTCCAGTTTGTCATTGCGCAGAAATTCAAATGCGCTGCCGTGTAAATCATTTTCTCCAGACCGCGTAACGGCATTGACGACACCTCCGATGGCGCGGCCATATTGCGCTCCATAGTTATTCGTAAGCACGTTGAATTCGCGGATGGTGTCAGTACCCAACTGCCGGGCCAGCACGCTCGATGGCGCCATGTTGGCGGCTACGTTCATCGTCTCCACACCGTCCATCAAATACTGGCTCTGCTGCGGCCGCGCTCCATTAACGGAGATTTTGCGTCCGCCGCCGGTTCGTGTGCTTTCGGTAACAGTGGTAACGAAAATTGCACCTGGCTGGATGGCGGTGAGATCTGTATAGCTGCGACCGCTGAGCGGCAGTTCGCGTACCTGCTTCTCGTCCACCAGCGTAGCCACAGTTGCATTAGTGGTTTCAATCAAGGGAGCTTCGCCGGTCACCGTAATGCGCTCCGAGACCGCGCCGATCTGCATGGCGAAATCAACCGTAGCCTCGCGGCCGACGGTGAGCGTAATGCCAGTCCGCACTGAGGTCTGAAAGCCAGCGGACTCTGATGTCACTTCGTAGGAGCCAAGGCCGAGTTGCTGAGCACGGTACCGCCCCTCAGCGTCTGTGTTTACCGTGCGAGTAATGCCAGTTTCCACATTCCGGAGCGTTACCGTGGCGCCGGGAATTACCGCACCGGTGGCATCGCCTACAGTTCCAATGATGCTGCCGGTGGTTCCTTGGGCCAGCGCCATTCCGGTGAAAACCAATAGACCGATCATTAATCTTGTAAACAATCCACACACTTTCATAAACGCCTCCTTAGATTTGGCTTCCGAGCAAAGGAAGACCAGTTCTCCGCAGGTTGTTGCCCGCGTGAGATACCGCCACTCTCAAAATGCAAATTCCAATCCTTTTTATATCCACCAACCAAATTACCTAGGCACGATCCGAAAGTTGTCAGTGATGAATTATTACACCTAATGGACATCGTGTGTCAAGGAATTCTTGCTATGGGGCTATTAATGGTAATGGACAGGATTGTGAGAATGATAAAGCCAAATTGATCCAGAAAAACAACAACTTTTTAATATTCAGCCAGTTGCATCGTCTCGTCTATGCTCATTTCCGGCATGTCAGCGGGGCCACTGTAGATGGCTTTGATGGTGAAATTCCTGCTGCCGATCTCTGCTTGATAGGTATATCCCAGACGACCGCGAGCAGGGTCTATAACCAGGTTACCGGATGAGTGTAATTCTTCCAGTGATGCATACCGGCCATTGAGAGCCATAAATGCGCGCTCCGCTTGCGCCATGCTATTCAGATCGTTTTTAACCCCGGTAAGATCAGCGGCGGCGCGGATATTTCCGGTACCCATGGTCACATCCCCGCTGCCTGTGACGTTTGAACGATAGATGAACAGCCCAATGCCTAGCACAACAATTAGCGAAATTAGCCCAAAAGCACCGCGCATTCTTATTTACCTCTGAACGCATCCTAACATGCCTGGCAAAACCATTGTGGCAATTACAAACAGGTGCAATTAACTGAACTGAAACGATTCCAGCGCAATTGGAAGATGACAGACTTTTATCCTTCCATAGCTTCCTGTTTTCCTGAATCCTCTTGTTTCTCAGCATCAGTCTGCGGTTTGGCGCCGATGCTATTGTGAAGTCGTTCCAGTAACCGCTGGGTCTGTGACTGAATTTCTCTGACCCTGCTTATAGCATCCGCATCCTTCTTCATATTCATCGCCAGCAGGTCTGAGGATATCAAGAGCAGTGATATGGACATCGCCGTTCGCCAGTAAGCATCCACGGGATCGGCATTCGGGGCGGACTCGAGCTCTGAATTCCCATTGGAGCCTGCATTTGCTTCGTCCGCTTGCTTAACTCCTTCCCAATTAGGGAGCCAAAGGGGCGGTCTGGCCGGACTGGCTGGCAACTCAGGCGGCGCTTGAGCTGCCGCTTCTTTCATTTGCAGTTGTTCACGAGAAGCGGCAAGTTCTTCCTGCAGTATTTGGGTGCCGGCTTCGAGGTCGTTCACTTGTGCTTTGTACTCATCCCGCTCAGATTCCAGTTGTTGAATCAGCCGGACAGCCGCTTCTCGCTGCTCACGGAATAAATTTTGCGCTGAGGCCATGTCCTCTTCGAGTGCCTGCGTTCGGCTTTCAATCTCAGCAAGATGGGACCGGCTTTCATCCCTCTCCGCCGTCATCTGCCGTACCAATTCTTCCGCAGCGCGCTTCTGTTCAACTTCTTGCTGCACCGCGCTTAATTTCTCTTCGAATTCCAGTGCTTTGGAATCTGCTTCTGACCGAAACTTCTGCAGTTCATTGCGTTCGGCGATCAATTGGGCGATGAGCCGCTCAGACGCCTCCCGCTGGTCTTGAATCTGTCGCCGAGTTTCTTCAAGATCCTGGCTCAAGCTTCGGTGATTAGTTTCTAAATCTCTTACCTGAGCCCAGCTTGTATCTCGCTCAGCAGTCAGCTGATGAAAGATCTTTTCAGCCGATTCCTTTTGATCTGCTAATTGTTTTTTCGCAACAGTCAGTTCTAGCTCCACCTTTTTTACTCGCGATTGCTCCCCGGAGTAACCTTGTTCGTGTTGTGTGGCAAAATGCCGAGTAAGGCTTTCGGCAGCTACCCTTTCCTCTTGCAGCCTCCTCCTCATATCGTCGAGGTTCTTCTGGAGTTTATCCTTTTCAGAATCCATGGTCATTTCCTAATGCCTCCGCTTCGCGAACGGTACTATACCCATCAAGGTAATTTATTTATCGGCATGAATACATGGGTATACACATTTTTTTAAACTATTTTCCCTTGTCCGACTTTATTTCAAATAATGCCCATGAAACGCTATTGGTATGCTAACAGAATTAAGGCGGATTTCGGGCTTTTTTGAGCCTAGGCCAATATCGAAAGCTAGGGACACAAACAAGCGAAGTTATGGATGCTACTTGCGCCGGAATCAAAATGACCGTATCTTTTCTCCAAATGACAAATCGGGCGAAAATAGCCGAACCCAAAGTTCCAGTCGCAAGAAAAGGCGGCAAATCAAAGAATGCGAGGCCCGAAACAATTGCACAGGAAGCTAAGTTAGTGGTTGTCACGGGCATGAGTGGTTCGGGTAAAGGCTCCGTTCTGAAAGCATTTGAAGACCTGGGTTATTATTGTGTCGACAATCTACCTGTCGATCTGATTCCGAAATTCTCGAAACTTTGCATTACGAGCAGCGAAATCTCAAAAGCAGCCCTTGTAGTCGATATACGAGAAGGACGAGCACTCAAGCGGCTTCCGGGCATTTTCCGGCAGATCAGGAAAACGGTTCCGACCACACTCCTTTTTCTACATTCTAGTGAAGATGCGTTGCTGCGCAGATTCAGTGAAACAAGGCGGCCGCATCCGCTTCGCGGTGATCTGTCGCTAAGAGAAACCATTGCGGCTGAACGACGCGCATTGAGTGGAATTCGAGAAATGGCCGATCTTGTGATCGACACGAGCCGGTTTACCGTGCACGATTTAAGGAATTATATCTTCGATCGGTTTTCAGCCAAGCCCGATGAGCATACTTTGATGATCTCCTGTACAAGCTTCGGTTACCGTTACGGTGTTCCCACGGATACAGATCTTGTGTTCGATGTGCGCTTTCTGCCAAATCCAAATTACATACCAAAGCTCAAACCACTGACCGGTAAACAAACTGCCGTTGCCGAATATATCCAGTCCTTTCCGCAAACCAAGGAATTTATAGGACGCATCACGGACCTGCTCAGTTTCTTGATTCCTCATTATGTGAGGGAAGGGAAAAGTTATCTTACGATCGCCTTCGGATGCACCGGAGGACACCATCGCTCAGTAATGATGGCGCAGTCTATCGCGAAAATCCTCGCCGGTCGCAAGTTTAGAACCAGGATTTTCCATCGAGACATATCTAAGTAGAATTCGTTGTGATAAATCACAGGAAGGAAAAGGATTAGCAATAACAATAGCCGCCGTCAACGTTAAGACTCTGTCCAGTTATGGTTTGTGATGCCGGGCTGGACAAGAATAAAGCTGCCTCAGCAATATCCTCTGGCTTTGTCAGATTTTGCAATAATACAGAATTTCGCGCACCTGCCACACGGTCTTCAGGAGATGTTCCGGTCATTTTTTGCACTTCGTGGTTTACCTTAGTGTGCATTTCTGTGCCGACCACCACTCCCGGGCAAAGCGCATTCACTCGAATGCCGTAGGCACCGGTTTCAGCGGCCAAGGTGCGTGTCAGCCCAAGCAGCCCGGCTTTAGCAACAGCATAAGGCGCGTTAAACGGAAATGCTGCTTTCGCTGCGATGCTGGAGAGCATGACAATAGCGCCGCAGCGCCGCGCCATCATTGCCGGCACTACGGCCCGGCAAACCTGGAAAGTGCCGGTCAGGTTCACGCGCAAAGTGATGTCCCACTCCGTATCGGACATATCTTGCAATGGCGCGTTGTCACAATAATACCCAGCGTTATTGATGAGTGAATCAATTTTCCCGAAGCGATCCAAGCCCTGCTGAACCGTGCTTCGGACCGATCGGTCGTCTGTCACATCGCATCCGAGAGCCAGCGCCTGGCGGCCTAGAGCGGACACTTCCTTTGCGACCGATTCCAAATCCTTCTGGGTGCGGCCAGCGAGGATGATATCAGCGCCTTCTTTGGCAAAGCGCAGGGCAATAGCCCGGCCAATGCCGCGACCGGCTCCGGTAATTAAAGCGACCTCGCCTTGGAGTCTCATTTTCGCGTTTCAAACGTTCGGTTCCGTCGGTTCTCTCGGTTTCGTCGGTTTATTCAATTTTCCCATTATGGGAATTTTCGGCAGTGCCTGGGTTGCCCGCCCTAGAGATTCGATACATCCACTTCCCGCAGGAACCGGGCATTGGTTTCAGGGATCGTGGGGTTGATGAACATACCGGAACCCAACTCGAAGCCTGCGACCTTGGTGAGCCGGGGTATCACACTAACATACCAATGGTAGTAGCGGGAGTATCTGTTCTCGCCAGGAGCGGTGCGCACGACGTAATTGAAGTCCGGGTTGGCAAGTCCATTATAGATTTTCGCCAGCACAATGCGGAGCATGCGCGCTAGGTCGAGCATTTCCTCTGGCTGAATTTCTCCGAATGACGCCATGTGGCGACGGGGAAAAATCCACAGGGAAAAAGGGGTCAGCGAGGCAAACGGAACCAGGCACACAAAGTGCTGCGTCTCGTGAACAATGCGAACCTGTTCAGCGAGCTCATCCATGAGGACTTTGCAAAAAATGCACTTCCCATGTTCATCGTAAAACCGCAGAGCCACTTCCATGCGCGTCCTAATGTCGGGCGGGATGATGGGGGTGGCGATAATCTGTGAATGCGGATGCTCCAGGGACGTGCCCGCGCTGGTTCCGTGGTTTTTAAAAATCGTGACGTGCTCCACCCGCGTATCATCCGTGATGGCGAAGTAGCGATCCTTGTAGGAACGGACAATCATTTCTATATCCTGTTCCGACAGGAGCGCAGTCGTTTGGCTATGGTCCGGCGTTTCCACGACGACTTCGTGAATGCCCACACCATTCACCGTGCGCTTCAATCCATCCACCATGCGGGATAGCTCTCCTTCGCTGGACAGGGCGGAGAATTTATTGGGAACGACGCGGACCTGCCATTTCCCGTTGCGGTGGACGCTGTGCGATTCGCCGGGCGTGAGATGCTCGTTGCCCGGGCAGAACGGACAGTTAGCCACATAAGATGGGATGGTGACTGGATTATCGTTTTTCCGCACAAAGTCATGCGGACGTTTGGCTCTTTCGGTGGCGATAATGACCCATTGTTTGGTAAACGGATTCTGTCGCAATTCAGGCATAAAAATACCCTCGCGGGCTAATAACGATTTCAGACTAGATAAAAGCGGGGTGAAGGAACGTATCCGCCAAACCTATTCTGAAAGCGTCTGTAAGGCTTGCTCAACGCAGCCAGCTTAGCAAACGCGATAGCCTCTTACAAGGAGGCGATGATAAAGCAGAATAGACATGCATATTCAGCTTGCTCGGAGAGGCGGGCAGCAGTATCCTGAGGCTGATTTTTCCCCTCGGTATTTTCTGTGTGAGTAATTATCTCTTGGAGGTTTTATGCAGAATATCTCAGTGCGGTCGTTCACTTTTAGTTTATTGCTATTTAGTTTGTTCTTCGCAGCACAAACACTGTATGCGCAGACGGAGGCGGCGGCTGGCGACGCTGCGGCGGCGGGGTTTCCGCGGGTGATCCATTACAGCGGGGAGCTGCGAGACGGCGGCGGTCAAGCGCTGAGCGGGGTGCAGGGGGTGACGCTGGCGATCTACTCGGAGCAGAGCGGAGGGGCGGCGTTGTGGATGGAGACGCAGAACGTGGAGGCGGATGCGACAGGGCGCTACACGGTGTTGTTGGGGAGTACAGAGAGCGCAGGGCTGCCGGTCGAGTTGTTTGCGGGCAACGAAGCGCGCTGGCTGGGAGTGACGGCGGCCAGACCAATGGCAAGGTGGGCATCGGGCTACCCATACCGACCGAGATGCTGGAGGTGGTGGGGAACGTGAAGGCGACGAATTTTGTGGGCAACGGATCGCTACTCACCAACCTGCCAGTCGTGCTGGGAGCTAACAATTTTACGGGGCCGCAGAGTGTCAACACCGCAACCGGGACTACCGCTGTCACCGGAACGCATACCACCGCCAGCGGCGAGGGTGTCCGCGGCAATGCCACCGCCCTCACAGGGTTGACCAACGGAGTTGCGGGCCAAAGCAGCAGCACCGGCGGCACTGGCGTTTTTGGTTGGGCCAGCGCCACCAGTGGGTCCACCAAAGGCGGCTACTTCCAGAGCGACAGCACGGAGGGCTATGGGGTCCAGGGCTTGGCCAATGCCCCCAGCGGGAGCACCCAAGGCGGCTCCTTCCAAAGCATCAGCACCAATGGAGTTGGCGTCGGCGGGTATGCCAGCGCCGTTACCGGGGTCACTTACGGCGGCCGCTTCTTAAACAGCAGTTCCTCGGGATATGGCGTAGCCAGCAGCGCGCTTGCCCCTACTGGGACCACCTTTGGCGGCTCCTTTGAAAGCGCCAGCACCAGCGGCAGAGGCGTCTTCGGCGGTGCCAACGCCCCCACCGGAACCACCTACGGCGGCCATTTCAATAGCGGCAGCACCAGCGGCACGGGCGTCTACGGCCACGCCTATGCCGATAGCGGGATCACCTCCGGGGTTTTTGGCGAGAGCTACAGCACGAACGGGAAAGGAGTCTACGGCCTGAACACGACCGCAACGGGCTTTACTTACGGAGGATATTTCCAGAGCGCTAGCATTAATGGCACGGGCGTCTACAGCCATGTCACTCACGGCACCGGGATCACCACCGCGGGCACCTTCCTGAACCCCAGCACCAACGGAACTGGCGTCAGGGGCTGGGTCACCGCCGGCACCGGGTTCACTTACGGAGTGGAAGGGCTAAACAGCAGCACCGATGGCACGGGCGTCCGGGGAGTTGCCAGCGCCGACACAGGCTTCACTTACGGCGGCAACTTCGAAAACCTCAGCACCAGCGGCACGGGCGTCCTCGCCCAGAGCACCGCCAGCACCGGGGCCACAATTGGGGTCAACGGAGTAAGCGACAGTTCCAGCGGCACGGGCGTAAGGGGAATTGCGCTTGCCAGCAGCGGGACCACATACGGCGGCTGGTTCGAGAGCCACAGCACCGATGTCAGCAGCGCGGGAGTCTACGGCTATGCCACCAACAGCGGTGGGGACACCACATACGGAGTCTGGGGCCAGAGCAACAGCACCGGCAGCGGCCGGGGCGTCTATGGCACGGCGCCTTATATTGGGCTTCAAGGCAATGCCAGCGCCGGCAGCGGAACCAACTTCGGAGTTTATGGGCAGACCAACAGCGCCAGCGGATTCGGCTTGTATTCCCAAGGCAACGCGCATGTGCAGGGGAACCTGACGTATAGCGGCACGATTGGTCAGGTCAGCTCGCGGCGGTGGAAAACGAATATTGCGACGATGACTGGAGCGCTGGACAAAGTGGAGCGGCTGCGCGGGGTCACCTATGATTGGAAGGAAACGGGCAAGCATGACGTCGGCGTGATCGCTGAAGAAGTCCGCGAAGTGGTCCCGGAAGTGGTGTTGATGGAGGAAAACGGAGTGGATGCCAAGGCCGTGGACTACGCCCGCCTGGTGGCCGTGCTGATTGAGGCCGTCAAGGAACAGCAGGCGCAGATACGCGAATTAAAATCCGAAGTGGAAGGATTGCAGGAGAGGTTGGGGGTGGAGGTGAGTCAAAGACGGGGAGTGGGGAGTGGGCAGTAGGGAGTGGGGAAACAGGAAACAAGTGAAAAGCAGAAGCGGCAATCCGCAGATTTCGCAGATGGGAAGAATAAGTGCAGATCCCTCGTCGCTGCGCCCTTCGACGTTGCTCAGGACAAGCTCACTCGGGATGACACCGGGGAAAAGCCCACGATGAGGAAAGCGCTCATCGTGGCTACCAAAACCTGGCCCGCTTGCTGACCCTTCGACTTCGCTCAGGACAGGCGCGCGCGGCTCGGATTGGGTTGGTTGCCATGAACTCTACAGCAACCATGAAAATGGTTTAGAACAAGCGCTCCTGGCGTTTCATGTTGCCGAAGGTGCCGATGTTAGCTAGAGAGAAAGCGATGCGGAACTGATTTTCATTGCGAACGGAGCCGAGAGCAAAACGGCGGAACTCCAGGCTGAAGCCGCAGCAATCGCTGTTGTAACTAACCTGAACGGCGCTGAACTGGAGGAAGCCGGCGCGGAAGTCGTAGCTGCCAGCGAAGGCGGCGTTAAACCCGTTGCGAACGAGATTGCCGTAGCCCGTGACGAAACCGATTTGATTCGAGGAAGAAGAGAGGATGCTGGGATTGCGGACGAAAAAGTGGCTGACCGAGGCGAAGAATTCGCCCTGTCGAGTGCCAGCAACCAACGCGCCGTTGGTGAGGCGGTGCGTCTTGGGGTCATAATCCTGGCGGAAATCGATATCATAGTTTCCCGAAGGCCGGAAGCGGAGGACGGACACGATGGGCGAGAACCTTCGCTGTCCGCTGATGAAAGCGGCGGAGGTCAGGCTGAGACTCGAGGGGAAAACGTTTCTTTGGTCGGGAACGACGGCATTGCCGAAGGATGGATCAAAGTAATATTGCTGGCGCAACTCCCAGGAGAGGGTTTCCCTCATGCCTTGGCCACCTTCGGATTTGACCAGCACGCGATTGGTGAGCGAGTATTCGATCTCACGAGTATTGGAAACGAGGTCGCGCTCATCGAACAGCAGAATTTCATCGAAGCGGTTGGCCCCGGAAACCGAGCGGAAAGTAACGCGGGGTTCGATGACGTGCGCGAATGGATGGCTATATAAAGCGGCTGCGCCGGCATAGGTTTTACCGAGCGATGGCAAGGTGAGATCGACCGAAAACTCGCGCGTGCCACGGAAAAGAGACTCACCGGAAATCAGGTCACCAGCGCGGTGCGCGCCGTATTGTGTAGCACTGTAAGCGGCGGAAGTGGTGAGGTGAAATTGCTTCCAATGAAGAGGCAGCGAGATTTGAGGGTGAACCTCGTAGCGGTCTAAGTCCGTGGTTTGCAATCGAGCCGAGCCAGCATCGATGCGCGGCTCGCTGCGGCTGACCAGCCCGGCGGAACCCTGCCAGGAAAGCCAGAAAGGTGCTCCAGGCCGCATTGGACGAGAGACGCTGTTCAGTTCGACCCAAGGCAAGCGGCGGATGCGCACCGTGTCGTCGGGGCGGATGCTTTGGAAGTTTTCAGCGCGCGAAAACTGGGCGTTCAGTTGATAGGAGGCAAAATTCCTGGTTAAGAATGCAATGCTGTGGACTTCGGAATTAACGGCTTCGGCGAAGCTTTGGGCGAAGGCTTCGCGAAACGTGAGGGAGCTGATCAGATTCAAATCCAGAACCCCGCGAAAACCGCTGGGCAGATGAGCGGTACCTTCCGCGCGAACGCTTTGCCCGCCTTGATCGATGCGGTCTGGACCGAAGCCACGGTCCTCGACGCCAAAATAGGAGACATTGAGGTAGCTGTCGGCGGAAGGACGCACACGCAGAGTACCGCGCTGAGCCCAGCCGCGCTTGCTCAGGAATTCCGCGCCGATTTCGGCGTCCACGCTGCGGTGGATGGCCCAGTAAAAAGAGTTGCCGATGCGCAGCCCTTGACGTGAACTGTTGCCAATGGTCGGCATCAGAAAGCCGCTGCTGCGCGGATTCGGTTTGAGAGAACGGCGAAAGTAGGGAGAATAAAATACCGGGACATCCAACAGGCGGAACTTCGAGTTATAAATGCGGACGCTTTCGCCCGGGCGAATGATGGCGACAGGAGCCGAGAAAGTCCAGGCAGGGTCGGGGAGCGTGCAGACCGTGATGAGGGCGTTCTCGACGCGGTAAGTATCCTCAGCGATACGATCCACGCGCTTGGCGGAAAAGAAGAAGGGGTTGGTGGAAGTCAGCAGAGACTCCCCTTGCCGGATTTCGGCGCCGAAGCTGCCTTCCACATCGTAAAAGGTGCCGGTACCGGTCCAGAGATTGTACTCTGCTCGCGAGGCGCGAAGATGCTGGCTTACCTGTGGCCGCTCGAAGGTGACGACGCCGGTGGCTTGAATCTCTCCCGTGCTTTCATCGTAGGTAATCCGGGCGGCAGTCATCTGCAGATCAAGGTAAGTGATCTTGACGTCGCCATCCAGCTCATAAAGGCTGCCGGTTTTGCGCTGAGAGGAGGCCTGGAGAACCACGTCATAGGTATGTAGCTCTGAAGGCACCTGTGCGCGGAGGACAAAGCACAGGGAAAAAAGCTGACAACACAATAGGGATATGTTAACTAGAAAAAGCGCTCTTAAGTTCATGCATTGCAAAGCCATGCAAAACGATGGCTGAGTTTTCGCTCCATTTAGCTTACGAGAGGCAAGTTAGCATGAGCGAACGGCAGGCGCAAGCTCACAGCAGGAGATAAGATTTTTCCACCAGAAGCCATGCAGCCGGAACAAGCATTCCCAGGATTGTGGATTCGGTGCGCCGAGTGCGGGCACAGAAACCCGGAGACGGAACAGAGATGCGAGCATTGCGGCAAGAAAATCATGGAAGCGGCGAATTCTCCGTCATCAGCAAGTGCAACAGGTCTTAGCAAACATCCGCTAATCGCAGGAAGAGCGAATGCAATCTTGAGCCGTCCCAAGAGCGGGGGCATGGCAAAAGCATCCTCCATTTCGCCGCAATTGCGGCAGCAACTGGAAGACAGAGTCAAACATTTCCGCAACCGGCGCACAAGCCTGTCGCTGCCGTTTACGCAAACAGAAGAAGCGATCAATGAAGAGAAGGTGGTCGCAATCACCGAGGAGGCACAGCGGAGGGAAGTCATAAACGTGCGGCAGAAAGCCAAGCGGGCAGCCACGGAAACCGAGCGGCAGACGGGTTTGGACTTTCCCATGGCGGCGAAAGCGGCGAATGAATTTTCATTGCCGGCAGTGGCGCCACTCCGCGTGCGGATGATCTCCTGCGGATTGGATTTGGGTTTGGTGCTTGGCGGAATCGGCATATTTCTACTGGCAGCGAAATTCATTGCGGGAACGATTGAGCTGAATCGCGCTGTGATTGCAGCAGGGACAGGAGGGGCGGCGGTGGTGGCATTGCTGTACGCGTGGACTTTCCTATACCTGGCAGGCGAAAGCCCGGCGATGAAGTGGATGGGGTTGAGGGTGGTTAATTTCGACGGCAGGAATGCCACCCGGAGACAGCGATTCTGGCGGCTGACGGGGATTGCCGTGAGCGCCGGGTCGCTGGGCATGGGCTATCTCTGGGCGGCGTTTGATGAAGAAGGACTGTTCTGGCATGACCGAATCTCCAAGACGTTTCTAACCACAAAAAGTTTCAACACAGCCAAAGAAGGATTGCGCAACGCTGAGGCAGGTAACGGTAAGAAGCCACTATCCCCCCGGCAATAAATCAACTCAACTTCGCTTAATTAAGGCAAAATCGTTACTGATCCAGATGCAGGTCGAATAAAATCCCATGCCTGAAGCCAAAATCCGCGTAGCCCTCCTGTGGCACATGCATCAGCCCTACTACAAAGACCTGGTGGCAAACCAATACCGGTTGCCGTGGACCAGACTGCACGCCATGAAGGATTACTACGGCATGGTGGCGATGCTGGAGGAGTTTCCGCGCATCCACATGACGTTTAACCTGGTGCCGTCATTGCTGGCGCAGATGGAAGAATACGCCGAGGGCAAAGCACAAGAGGCGATGCAGGATTTAGCTTACCGGCCCGCCGAATCGCTGGCCCATGATGAAAAGGTCTATTTGTTGCGCTATTTCTTTCAGGCCAATCCAGAGCACTTAATCGGACGTTATCCTCGATACGAAGAGCTGTATGATTTGGCGCAAGCCAGCGGTGAGAACCTTGAACGAGCCGTACCGTTTTTCCGCAAGGAGGACTATACGGACCTTCAGGTGCTTTCGCAGCTTGCCTGGCTGGATGAAATTTACTTGGATAGGGACGCTGAACTCCAGGCTTTGGTGAATCAAGGCGCAGGGTTTGATGAGACGGATCAGCAAGTGATCCAAAAAAAACAGCAGCAACTGCTCAAGGAAACGTTCAAAGCCTACCGCGCAGCAGCCTCTCGGGGACAGATCGAGATATCCACATCACCTTACTATCATCCGATACTGCCGTTGATCTGCGACAGCAACATAGCAGCCGAAGCGCATCCCGGAGTGCGGCTGCCGAGGAGGCGATACCAGCATCCGGAAGATGCGCGGCTGCAACTAGAACGGGCGATTGAACTGCACCGGCGTATGTTCGGCGTCAAACCCAGCGGTTTGTGGCCATCGGAAGGATCGCTATCGGAGGAAGTGCTGCAAATGTGCGCGGCGCTGGGTTTCCGATGGACGGCGACGGATCAGCGGGTGCTGGGCAATTCCCTGGGAATCTCGTTCTTTCACGACCCTGCCGGTTCGATGGTGAACGCGGAGCGGCTATACACACCGTACGAGTATCAAGCGGCATCAGGTTCCATTCATTTGATCTTCCGGGACCAGGAACTTTCCGACAGGATCGGATTTGTTTATTCGCAGACGGAATCACGGGCTGGAGCGCTGGATCTGATACAGCGAATCAAGCAAAGCGCGCTGCCGGTAACAAGGCAAGGCAAGAATGCTCTGGTGTCGATCATCCTGGACGGCGAAAATGCCTGGGAGTATTACGACCGGAACGGGCGTCCGTTCCTGCGCGCGCTTTATGGAATGCTGGCCGAAGATGCAGACATCGAATGCGTAACCGTGACGGAAGCTTTGGAACGGCATGAGTCAGAGAAGCTGCATCGGCTGGCGCCCGGATCGTGGATCAACGCAAATTTCGATGTGTGGATCGGCGCTCATGAAGATAACGTGGCGTGGGACTATCTGGCGGATGCGCGAGATTTCTTTGCCGAGCATGAGAAGTCCGCCACTGTGGAGCAACGAACGCTGGCGCTGGAGGAACTCCAGGTGGCGGAAGGGAGCGATTGGAATTGGTGGTACGGGCCGGAGCACTCCTCGGCGAATGATGCGGACTTCGATGCACTGTACCGATCGCATCTGGCCAACGTCTACCGGGGACTGGGGCATCACCCCCCTGACGCACTGGCGCAGCCCATAGCGCGGACTCGGCAAAGAGTGATCTCCGTTCCGCCGGAGTGTGAAATCAAGCCGAACATCGATGGACGGGTCAGCAACTATTTCGAGTGGCTGGGAGCGGGGCTCTACAGTCCGGTGAGGACATCAGGAACCATGCACGGACAGAAAATAATGATGCAGGAAATTTATTATGGGCGCGACCAGGAGAATTTTTACCTGCGGATAGATTTTCAAGAGATCGCTCATCTTGCAAGCGGACAATATGAAATGCGGGTGAGTGTTCGCAACGAGCCGGAAAAGGTGATGGTGATTGGCTTCAAGAGAGAATCCATTGGAGCGGATGTTCAGTGCATAATCCAAATTGAATCGCAGGGGAAAAGATCAGAGGAGAATCGGTGCAAGGCTGCAATCAACCGGGTGCTGGAGGTGAAAATTCCTCTGTCAATGTGGAAGCTTGATCCAGGCGGGCAGATTGAGTTTCAAGTAACCGTATGGGAAAAGGATTTTCCGCTGGAAAGTTTTCCGCTGGAAGGATGGCTGGCGGCGCCAGCGCCTATTTAGCGAGATGGTGTGGCTGGAGCGGAATTGGGCGAGGCAGGATTTCGCGGGGAGTCAAAAACTTTGATAGCCAAATCGCGGGGAGCAATGCCCAAAGTCACTAATGTAGAGAGAGCGCGAACAGAGGCATCGACGACTGCCAGGTCGTTCGAGGAGGTTCCCAATGCCAGCAGATAATGCCCGTCCGGAGTGAGCGCAAGCGCGTCCGGATTCGCGCCAACCGAAACCGTAGCCAGGACACGGCGCGATTCCACGTCAATAGCAGTGATCGAATGCGATCCGAAATTCGATGCGTACAGAAATGATCCGGTATGATCCACGACAAGATGCGAAGGGTTGGAGCCCGCCAGGAGAGTTTGCGACACTTCATCGGCGTAAGTATTAATTATCGTGATTGAATTGGAGTCGAAGTTGGAGACGAAAAGTTCTCCACCATCGGGTTTCAGGGCGAGATGCGCCGGAGTTTTTCCAACTAAGAGGTGAGTCAAAAGCTGAAGGGAAGGCAGGGCCACAGCCGAGACGGTGCCATCGCCGGTGTTGGCGACAAAAACCTGGGAGCCATCCGGCAGCATCGACAGCGGCCCTGGCGCGGCACCCACTTTCAGGTCGGAAACTTTTGTGAGTTGCTTGAGGTCGATCAAGCTGAGCGTGCCGTCATCGCGGTTGGAAACGACAAGGAATTTGCCGTCCGGCGTGGGCGCAACAGCGCTGGGAAATCGGCCCGTAGCGATGCGCTTGAGAACGCGCCGGGTAGTGAGGTCCACGACAGAAACATCTCCGGAGCCGGAATTAGGGATGAAGGCTGTATTTCCGTCGGGCGACAAAGCCAGAGAGTAAGGAGAGCGGCCAACTGTAAATGACGCTTCAGCGCGCAACGATTCAGCGTTGAGGATGGAGACAGTTCCCGAACCGGAGTTGACGACGTAGACCTCATTGCGAGTGGGACTGGCCACTACGCTGGTGGGGTCCTTGCCAACCTTGATTGTGGCCTGAGAGCGGAACGTCTTCAAATCGATCACGGTGACAGTATTGCTTTTTCCATTGGTGACAAACGCATATTCATGACGCTCGGTTGCGGCTTGATTTGGGTTGCTGCTGCTGCAACCGGTCAGCAAAAGCAGCAGTAAAATCAGTGTTATAAGCTGTGGCTGCTTTTGAAAGGTTTGTACGGCGGAAGAGTGATAAGGTGGATGATAAAAGGCCGATATACGATTGCACACCAATAAAATGAGAGAGCAAAGGAACATCCAAGCGTTCCCAAAAAACACAGAAATTCCCCTGCTCATGGAAAGGCTACGATACCGGCACCCGGCTAGAAGACGTTGATCAGGAACCTAGGAGCTATATAGAAGTCTGAGCATTTAGACCCTGATATAGCCAAATGGCTCCCAAAGTCACTATGAGCACAACTGAAACAATCGCCAGACCTTTTATGATAGGGTCCACGCGATTAATCTTGGCCAGATTATCGTCCTGATCCTTTTGAAAAGCAGCCTCTGAATTGCTGAGGAAAAGCTGATCTTCTTCGTGATTCCCCAGGACAACCCGGTAAATCAACAAAAGGACCAAAACAACTGTCATCAACCCCCAAAGTGCTACCGCTCCGGAAAAAAGAGTGAACTGCATAGTCACCTCCTACCGAACCGGCCGTTGCAGGCTTCTGCGCGGACTTATTAGCATTAACAAGCCGCACGAAAAAAAGGAAACGGTAAAAATCCGAACCATTTCCACGGGCGCGACTGGAATTACGGCATGCCGAATTGGTATTTGGCGGATTGATGGGTAACGAGGCCCTGCACCGAAAGTAAACCTGATGATCAGGATCCCAGTATTTTCTCCTTCCATTGCAGGAGACAGTGGTTTTCGAGCTAATGCACAATTCAAATTACATCATCATCTGGCGATTTATGAAATCGCGACAGAAACACCGTGCTTACTGAGGTTTTACAGCTTCCGCTTCCTTGATTTCGATGGTGTAGCGGGTTGTGCCTACGGGATAAAGACCGTCATTGATATCGCTGAAGGTCTGTTGATCCCCTGGGCCAAGTTCCTGTAGGAGCGTGCCGGTATTTTGGTAAATCAAAGTTCCGGCATCATCGTAGTAATTGGTCGCGAATTGGATGTTCTTATAGGTGATGGTACTGGTGCGATTGGCTAACTGAATGCTCCACATCGCCATGGTTTGGGTTTGATCTTTCCCTAGATTGAAGGAAACGATCCGAATATCCTGAAGAGGACTCGGTTCTTCAACGATACCCGCTGTTGCAGCAGCAGCCGAATCCGTGCCAGCTACAGGAGCTGTATGGATAAAAAAATAATAGAGAACGCCGATCACGACCATGATAGCCACGATCACGCCCCCGATCAGTTTAGTGTCGCCCGAACTCGATTCTTGTTGGCTAGTCTCAAACATAACCCTGGCCTCCGCGCTAATTTTAGTTAGTCTAATGATATCCGAGGCCCCAGCCACAAGAGCAGGGCCCGCAACACCGCATATGATTCTACAACGGGAATGCCCCGGCTGGAACAAAAATATTATACCACCAAAAAAGTTAAGTGGAGGCTACCAGACACCACAGTGGATCAGTTTGATGTAGCGCCAGCGTCCCGCTGGCGCTCTAGGTCGCCGGGTCGGCGGCGCTACATCACGACCCGCCAAACCGACCCACTACCCTTCGCCGGTATTGTTTCCCGAAATGGCCTTGGCCTAAGCGAAAAGAAACAGATCATCCCGTCCGCTGGAAGACGATAAAACTTCAGGGATTGGAGGCATCGAATGAGTAGCGGAAGAATTAGGGAGTAGAAGGAGTTGCCGGGACTTCGTCACCGTACTTGATGTTAATTTCACTGCGGAACTGCTTGTAATTCTCATAGCGCACGATCATGCGCATGCGCACGGAGCCGGTGCTGAAGTGCAGAGTGTCGTCTGCGCCGGTCCAAACGGGGAACCAGTATTTGCCGTCGATCTGCTGGCGGTAGGTTTCGAATCGCGGGAAAAGATTTTCGCCATTCTTGCTGCGGATGTCAGGAACGGCTTTGCCGAAGGACTTCACGATTTGAAAATCCCTGTCATCCACCCACACCTGGCCTTCAAAATAACGTTCCCCTTTTTCATATCGCTTGGGGGAAATCATGAACACATAAGCATCCAGATCGTCTACCTTCTGGCGACCTTGATAACGGACATCGTATTTGGGTAAATCTTCCGTGGTGAGAACAAAAGGCTGAATGCCGCGCAGGTCGCGCTCGTCCTCCGGGCTGAGGCTGATGCGGCGCAGGGTGGACAAAGGAGCATAAACGACGCGTTCCGTGCGCTTGCCGCCGGAGGAGAAAATGATGTCGGAGTCGATCTGATGGGTGCCGGTTACGTCGCCACCGGTAGAAACTTCCTGGACTTTGACAACCTGACGGTAGGTGTAATTTTCGCGCGCTCGTTTGAACTCGGATTCTCTGGCCGCAAAGCGCTGAATGATTTCCTGGATGTCAGTGGGAGGTTGGTCGGCTGAGATTGGGGTTTCCGAATATCCGGAATCAGTGATTTCGCTCTCCGGTTCTTCGGCTGGCTCTTGAGAAAAGGCAGGAATGGGCCGGAGAGAAGTGAAAATGGCTAAGACCAAAATTGGAAGAATCAAAATGTAATTTCTGTCCGTCATATTGCCACCCCATTAGGGCTGGAACAAGTAGAGCTGGAAAACTATTCGAGAAAGGCGCGCAGCTTGCGGCTGCGGGAAGGATGCCGCAGCTTGCGCAGCGCTTTTGCCTCGATTTGCCGGATACGCTCACGCGTAACGGCAAAACTCTGACCGACCTCTTCGAGCGTCCGTTCACTGCCGTCCTCCAGACCGAAGCGCATCTTGATAACTTTCTCCTCGCGCGGTGTCAGCGTTTTCAGCACGCCGGAGGTCTGCTCCTTGAGGTTCAAGTTGATCACCGCGTCGTCAGGTGAAACGGCGGACAAATCCTCGATGAAATCTCCCAGGTGGGAGTCTTCCTCTTCTCCGATAGGCGTTTCCAGCGAAATCGGTTCCTGCGCGATCTTGAGGACCTTGCGAACCTTGGAGAGTGGGATATCCATGCGCTTGGCAATTTCTTCGCTGGTCGGCTCGCGTCCGTATTCCTGGACCAGTTGGCGCGACGTGCGCACTAGCTTATTGATGGTCTCAATCATATGCACCGGGATGCGGATGGTGCGAGCCTGGTCCGCAATGGCGCGGGTGATGGCCTGGCGAATCCACCAGGTGGCATAGGTGGAGAACTTATATCCCCGGCGATATTCAAATTTGTCCACGGCCTTCATCAGACCGATATTGCCTTCCTGAATCAAGTCAAGGAACTGGAGGCCGCGGTTGGTGTACTTTTTGGCGATGGAAACGACCAAGCGGAGGTTTGCCTCGGTGAGATCTTTTTTCGCAGCTTCGGCCTGGCCATCGCTTTCCTGGACCATCAGCAGGGTACGGCGAAGCTCCGGCAAAGTAGCACCCGCCTGGCGCTCAGAGGCAGTGATCTGGAGTTTGGCCTGATGCAGGCGCTTCTTGTACTCCCGCAGAGCGTCGCCCTTTGCGGTCTGGATTTTGGCATCGGCAATGCGGCGCTCTTTTTCAAAAGGCTCCAGCGCATCCACGGTCCTGCGGATCTTGTCGATCAGGCGCTTGCGCTCCGTATTGGTAAATTCCAGGCTGCGAATGAGCTGCGAGACGCGAATGCGCGTGCGTGCGAGATGGAAGCGAACCTTGCGATATTCTTTGAGACGCTTGGTGCGGGGAATGCTGGCAAAGCGGGTCCGCAACTGAAGAGATTTTTTGTAATTTTTGGCGATATCCTCAACGATATTGAGGAAAGTCTCCAACCTCTCCTCGATGCGCTCTTCGATCAGCTCATCATCATTGAAGGTGAGAATTTCTTTAATCGAGCGGGAACCGTTATAGACCGCCTTGCCCAGGACAATAGTTTCCTGAATAACAACCGGCGAACGGGACATGCCCTTCAGGACGTTGTTCTGGCCTCTTTCAATGCGCTTGGCGATTTCGACTTCGCCCTCGCGAGTGAGCAAGGGGACCGTGCCCATTTCGCGTAGATACATACGCACGGGGTCGTTGGTCTTTTCCAAAGAACCCGGCGTAAGGTCTAATTCGGCTTCTTCGCCGAGTTCGTCCATCTTCCCTTCTGCCCCATCTTCGGCAAATTTTGCAGGGGTTTCCTCAATAACCTCAATGCCGGCCGTGCCGAACATGGCGAGGATATCATCCAGCTCCTCGGAATTGGTGATATCGGCGGGCAGCAGTTCGTTGACCTCGTCGAAAAGCAGATATCCTTTCTGCTTTCCAATTTGGATCAGGTCGACAACCTGCTCGTATTTATCCTCAATGCCCAAGCGACGTTCCTTATCCCCGCGTACAGGTAATGATATTTCTTTGGATGTCATGAATCAGCTGGCAGTTATCCAGCGCTCAAATGAGGAGAGATTGATTTCCCCACGTCACCATCAAAATGGTGAAGCGCTTCTGATTACTTCCCGTGCTTCTCCTTATTTGATGTGAAAAACAGGATAAAAGTTCCTGCCTAGCTTTTTAGGAATCTTTCCTTTGTAACAATTCTACAAGCATTTTGTCAAGCTCGTTCTTTTCTTTGAGCAAGTTAACGACTAAATCCGCTTGTTGGCTGCGTTGCGCATCCTGCAAGCGCTGTCGGAGAGAAATCCGGCGATTTTCCAGGTGTTTGCGCTCCAGGGCTGATATGTAAGCGCTTATTTCACTTTTAGATACAGGACGGGCGTCTTTGTCGAACAGGATATTGGCGAGCGTTTTCTGGTGCGGTTCCAATAATTGCTCAGTGACGGTAATCACGTCGATTTGCGAATCCAGGCTCATCATGCTCAGAATGGTCTCAACGATGCTTCGGGATTCAAGCTCCTCTATCAACCCTTTCGACAAAAGGGCATCAGCAATCTCTTGTCGCGCTTCGGCGTCGTCCAGCAGCAAACGGATCAGCATGGCCTCGGCAGCAGGCAGATGCCCGGCGCTTTTGGGCGCAGCAATCGAATCTTTCCGCTCCACAGCAGCCTTGCGAAAAGATTCGGCTACTAGCTGGGAGTTCACCCCCAGCTTTTGAGCTATATCGGCAGATAACTCCGAGCGAATCAGCTTATCCGGCAGTTTTGTGACGTAAGGGAGAATAAAATTCAGCGAGGCAAGCTTTGCCTCTGGCGTTGCGGAGCCATGAATTTCAATCGCGCGGTCGGCGAGATAGCGGAAAAAAGGCTGAGCCCGATCCAGGCATTCGGCATAGGCTTTTGCGCCCCGCTCGACAATAAACCGATCCGGGTCCAGGCCGCCAGGAAGCCGCAAAACTTTTACATCCATGGACTCCTCCAGCAGCAGCGCGAGAGAGCGGTCAGCGGCGGCGACCCCGGCAGAGTCTGGATCGTAATTCACTACAATCGCGGTGCAGTACTTGGTGAGCAAACGGACTTGAGCTTCAGTGAGAGCCGTGCCGCAACTGGCTACGACATTTTTGTTGCCAGCCTGCCAGACGGCGATGACGTCCATGTAGCCCTCGACCAGCAGAGCGCGGCCAGCGGCGCGAATGGCGTCACGAGCGCGGCTGAGGTTATAAAGGACGCGGCTCTTGGAATACAAAGGTGTCTCGGGAGAATTCAAATATTTGGGATGATCGCTGCCGAGGGCGCGCCCGGCAAACGCGATGACTTTGCCGCTGGCGGCGGTGATGGGGAAAATCCAGCGGCCGCGAAAGCGATCCACCAAATCTCCGTTGTCGCGGACAACGAACAGGCCGCTCGGCTCAAGAATTTCGCGGGGGACGCCTTCGCGCCGCAAATGGCCGATGAGCGCGCTGCCGCTCACAGGCGCGTAGCCCAGGCCGAACTCTGCGACCGATTCCTGAGTGACGCCGCGCTTTTTGATCAACTCGCGCAACGGTGCGGCTTCAGATGATTGCAACTGATTTTGGAAAAACCGCAAAGCCTGCTCGTGGACTTTTTCGAGGGCTGCGCGCAAACGGGATTCGGGAGTTTCAAAATCGGGCGACGGGACGCGGGCCGGTATGGGAATGCCCGCACGCTGCGCCACGCGCTCGACGGCTTGCGGAAACGGAACCTTCTCGGTCTCCATGACAAAGCGGAACACATCGCCCTTGGCTCCGCAGCCGAAGCAATAATAAAACTGCCGCGTGGCATGCACGGAAAACGAAGGCGTCTTTTCCTGATGGAATGGGCACAGGCCGGTGTAGTTGTTGCCGGTTTTTTTTAAGCGCACGGACTCGCCAATGACGCGGGCGATGTCCACGCTGCTTTTGACGTGCTGCGCGAAATCAGAAGGAAACGCCATTAGGGGAAGAAGTCAGGAAACAGAAGCCAAATGAAAGGATAAACGCTGCGGTATTGGATAGCAAGGGGAGGCAGAACGTCGGTAGTGCTATGAATTTGCGTTGCTGTCATGGTGGGGGTCTGGGCCAAATCGGAAAGAAGCCCAGCAGCCTCATGCCGCCGCCCCCAGGAGTTCGGGAATAGACCAGATGTGGTCCGCAATTCCAGCGGCCATTGCAGGAGTCATACGGAGCGTTTTATGAACACGGCAGAAGTTATACCAAGCGAAGTACAGAGCCAGGGCCGCTTTAAGGTTAGCCCACTTTTTAGAGAAGGCGTTCGTCAAGCGCGTCAGACGACGAAGCTGCATCCGCATGGTGAGGTTTTGCCGTTCAACGTGAGATGTGCAAATCCGGTTTTTGTCAGGGTTGCCCATGACGGGTGTTGGGACCGCTCCGACAACGTCAGCCGGGGAGTAACGCGCTTCGCCTTCACGGGGAGAAGCGTACACCTTAACCAGTTGGGCGTAGTCGCAACGGTCAATGAGGGCGTAGTCAATCGCAGTCGGATAGGCTTGAAAGCCGTCCGTTGTAATCTGGAATCTACGATCCGCTGTAGCGTTTCGCAATTTTCCTACAAAGGCAGTGGTAGAGACTTGGTCCCTTCTCCCAAGATGGAAAGCCAACACCAATTTACTGTGTCGCTCAATCGCAACGAATGTGTAGGCATCGCCGATGTCTTTGCGGTGAACCTCATCCATCCATTTATTTGCTTCCTTTTTCCCGACATATCCCCAAATCTCATCACATTGAACATCGGTGACAGGCACGTTACGAATATGGTTGTCCATGAGCCGTTCGCACTTCTCTCCGGCTATTGTGAGCAGGCTCAGGATTGTAGTGTGGTGAATGTCAGCAAGCCGCGCTGTGCTGTTGATGGAGCAGCCTTCCAAAAGAAGGTTAAGCACTTGGGCCGCTTTATCGAGCGGCGTATACATTCCGTCCAATTGATTATTGGATTCAGAGAACGTCTTGCGGCACTGGCGGCATTGGAAACGCTGCGTTCCCTTACGATTCTTACCGAACTTTTTGCATTGGGTGTTGCAATTGTGACATGTCAAAGTAAGCCTTGCCTTTCATTGGCGATTGGCTCACAATTGACTTCTCAGGGTTCAAGTGAGCAATCGCTTGGATTCTCCCTGCCGGTAGTTACAAGCTATCGGCGGGGTTCGTTATTGGGTGTGGCCCCGGCTGGACTCGAACCAGCGTACTCCTCGTTAGCGGCAAGGCGCTCTTTCCTTCTGAGCTACGGGGCCACAAAGTCATTTGTCCAGTTCTTCTCGCAATTCTTCAATCTCACTTTCCTCTGCCCAGCGCTCCCAAGGCATATCGGGCTTGTACTTGGCGATCCATTGGAACGCCTTCTCCGTCTTCTGTCTATTTGCTACGAGCCTGTCATTCTGCTCTACATCTCCTGCTTTGATAAGCCTTGTGACAACGGTTTGAATCATGGATCTGGAATTTTTGTAGTCTTTAGGATCGAATGTGAAATCTGTTTTGAGCTTGTTTTCCACTTCAGCGATGGTCAGTGGACCAT
Organism: Acidobacteria bacterium RIFCSPLOWO2_12_FULL_54_10; assembly: GCA_001767075.1. Taxonomy (GTDB): domain Bacteria; phylum Acidobacteriota; class Terriglobia; order 2-12-FULL-54-10; family 2-12-FULL-54-10; genus 2-12-FULL-54-10. The sequence goes on from MEKX01000128.1 coordinate 26,151, forward strand.
CATTGTCCGCCAGTACCCAACGAATCATACCCGTGACGCCAAGCTGCTTGTGTGGGTCTTCGATAGTGGTTCCACATATTGCAGCCATATGTTTGATATCGAGCTGAAGTCTGACAATCTTACCTTCGAGATTACTTCGCTCATCAAGCAAACGCATCAACTCAAGCTGCGCCTCTTCCAGCAGATCGTTGATACGTTCCTTTTCCGCCCACAGCTTGCTTGTAAAATCTTCCATGTCAGGAGTATCACATAATGGGATCAATACTGTCAAGAAAAAAATCACATGAAGTGATAAATAGGCAGGGGTGGGACGTGATTATTGAATCCGTGACACGCCAATTACAGGAATACGAAAAGGAAGCAGGACGTTTGCGGGTCTTAATCGAATACTTCACATCCCGCAAAGCAAGCGGCGATCCGTTCCCAGGCGAGGATAGATTACGAGAGAGGGGCTTACTCTGAGCCTGTTTTTGGGCAGAACACTTACTTTATGGGCAGAGCGGACTTTGAAGGCAAAGCCACTCAGCAACGCACAATTAGCGCACTACCAGAACGTCAGAGAAAGGTGAGTATTAGGTGTTGAATGGAGCGCCTATAAATAAATGGGATGGACGCTATTTTTTGAGTTCGACGATGGTGGCGCCGGCGCCGCCTTCGTTTTGCGGGGCGGGAAAGAATTTTTCAACCTGCGGGTGGTCGGTGAGCAGTTCGGCGAGAGCGCGGCGGAGGATGCCTTTGCCGCTGCCGTGGATGATGCGGACGCGGGAAAGCTGCGCGAGGAAGGCGCTGTCGAGGAATTTGTCCACTCGATTGACGGCATCTTCGGCGGTTTCGCCGATGACGTTGATCTCGGTTGCCTCGGTTCTCACGGTACCAATGGTTCCTTCGGTTCGCACGGTGATCTTCGGTTCAGGGGGTTTGGGGGTTTGAGAAGGCGAAAGGATTTCCACGACGTCGGAGGCGGAGACACGGGTGTGGAGGCGACCGATTTCCACTTCGAGAAATTTTCCGTCGATTCGCCGGACTTGCGCGTTGGCGCTGAAACCCCGGATGCGGACTAAATCGCCGACGACTGGATCACGGGCCGGAGTAGGAATCTCGGAAACGGGGGCTTGAGAGTCGCCAACTTGAGCGACCCAACTTTGGCGGAGGTCTTCGTTCGTTTGTTCGCGGAGGCGGACGGCGAGGCGGGCAGCTTCTTTTTTGGTCTCCTGGGGACGGCGCGAGGCCACACGCGATTCGAGGTCGCACAATTTCTGCTCGGCGCGTTGCTCAAAGGATTTGGACAGTTCCTCGAGCTTGCGTTCCCACTCCGCGGTTTGGAGCGTGAGGCGTCGCGCGAGATCGTCCTTCCATTCTTTTTCTTTGATGGCCATCGTGGAGCGCATGTCTTGAAGTTCAGCGCTCAGGCGCGAGGCGGCGGCCTCTTCTTCTGCGAGGCGGGCGAGGAGACGCTCGATTTCCTGGTGGGCATGGCTGAGCGATTCGCGGGCGCGGCGGAGGACATCGGCGGGAAGGCCCAGGCGCTGGGCGATGGCCAAGCCGCTGGACGTGCCCGGACGGCCAACAGCCAACTGGTAAGTCGGCTGGAGCGAGTGCTCGTCGAAACCCATGCTGCCGCTCAGGATGCCGGGCGTGCCGTAGGCA
>MEKX01000129.1:0-5034 GCA_001767075.1 Acidobacteria bacterium RIFCSPLOWO2_12_FULL_54_10
AGAATCAGCGCGGCCTTGGGGTTGACGGCGATGTCGGTGGGCAAGGTAAAATTGACCTGATAGAGACCCGCGAAACCGACCGTTGGACCAGCAAAAGAGACGCCGACATCGATGGTGTCTGTAGTGCCCTGCACCAAAACGATCAAGTTCCCGGCGGGAACCGTTGCCGAAGTGATTTTGATTTTCAAGTTCTGCGCAGCGTTGCGCAGAGTGAGAGTAATCTTCAAATTAGCTAAATCGGCCAAGGCGGTAACATCCGCGTCGTTATTGATCTGCTCCGTCAAGCGACTGATTACGGTCTGCATCGTGTCGCCAGCGGCGATGGTGTAAGAGTATTTGCGGTCTTCCAGCGATATCGTAACAATTTGGTCTGGCTCGGCGGTGCCGCCGAAAAAAATGTCTCCCGGAACCAGCGGAGCGGGGCTGCCCACCAATGCGCGCGTGGAGGTTACCGCGCTGGCGACACCGGGCTGTAGGCGATGGTATGCGGCAAAAGCGCGGAAGGCGGGCGGCGCAGTAACGGAAGCAGAAAAAGGAATGAATAATCCGGAGTTAGCATTCCGAAGGGCTAAAGTAATCCGGAGATCAGACACGCTGGCCGTGGCGGTAACATTGGGGTCGGCGTTAATCAGCGCAGTGACCGCATTGATCACGCTTACCAGGGTATCGGAAGCTTCCGTCGTATAAGTAAATTTCGAGCCACTCAAATCGATGGTAACGACTTGGCCCGCAGTGACCGCTCCCGCGAAGCGAATCGATCCAGGAACAGCCCCGGTCTTCTCCACCTGAGTCTGAAGACGCGGGCCGGGAGTGACATCGACCGAGTAGGTGCGAGTGGGATCGTCGACAACTTGTTTGAGCTGCAAATCCAGCGTCGTGGCGGTGGAGCCAACCGAGGCATTCACAACGGGGTCGTCTTTGAGAATGCGAACTAAAGCAGAAACCACGCTGGCAGCAGTATCACCGGAGACGGCTACATAAGCATAGGATGATCCCGCGATGGTGATGGTAGTGGTTTGATTCGGGGTGGGATTCCCTTCAAAAGTAATATTGCCAGGAAGCAAAGTAGCGGAACCAGCGGTGGCCGTGAGAGAGCCGGTTCCCTCCAGCGAGCCAGCTTCGGTAACCGTGGCTGAATAAGGAATGCCGATGCCAGCAGAGCCCACCTCCCGCGATCGCAGGTTGATCGTAATGTCAGTGGGGTTCACCGTGGCGTGCACCAGGGGATCATTTCTCTCAATGAGGTCCGCAACGCGCTGGGCGGTGACGTCCAAAGTTTCGCCAACCGCAGCAATATAGGAATGGGAGACGTTGCCGATGGTAACGGTGATGGTTTGCTCGGCGTTAACAGGCGCAGCGCCGGCAATGGCGATGCTGCCCATGGCGCCAAACAAAGCAGCATCGCCCGCGTTGAGCGGCTGATCCACTCTCCCCAAACCTGTAGCGAAGGCAACCAATGTTTCCCCTTGCTTAGCAGGGGCGTCATCGTTGACCGGCCTGAAATCGCTGTGATAAATGTGGCCGTGGCCTTGACCGTCCTGGGAAAGGGTGAAGATGGCCGGTGCTCCGTTGGCGAGGCCGACGGGCACCGCTGCGGAAACGATGGCGCCGGTGGGGCTGTCCTTTTCCAGCTCAAGAGAGGCGCTGAAGCCGGTCAAATCAAAGGGAACCTGCACGTTGATCTGCGATGGAGAGGCGTAAAAGATCGGCGCTTCAATGCCGTTAAATTTCACTTTGACGCCGCCCAATTTTTTGGGAAGCGGCAAAGCGCCAGCCGATTCCGTAGAGTTGGCCATGCCCGTGACAAAGATGGATGCGATAGCGCCCGGAGCAAGAGGCGGCTGCAAGAGAAAGACGCCGCAAGCCAACGTCTGCGGACGGCTGGAATAGCTGGCGCTGTTGACCACGCCGTCGAGCTCAACCAATTTGGGGCCAGGGCGGTAACCCAGCACGCGCCGGTTGAAACTGTCACTAACAAACAGTGTTTCCCCATCGCTGACGACATGATAAGGGACGGTGAGGTTAGAAGCCGCGCAAGCTTCCTGCAAGCCGAAGAAATCCGCCTGACCCAGAACCAGATTCGGCGCAGCGCCGTTTTGCGTGGGGATTTGATTGTAAATGAGCACGCGATTGTTGCCGGAATCGGAAATCACCAAACGAGTGCCGTCACTATAAGCATGGCGGGGGAAGTTCAAGGAGGTTTCGGTATTACCAGGATTGCGGCCGGTGAAATCCGCCTGGCCGAGCACGACATTCGGGAGAGCGCCGCTCTGCGTGGGAATACTGTTGTAAATGAGGACACGGTTATTGCCCATGTCAGTAACGATGAGTCGGGTGTCATCGGAGGTGGCGCTCATGGGATTGCACAGGGTGCCAGCAGAAGCCGGCTGTGTCTGGCCTGATCCGCAATTCGCCTGCCCGAGACTGATGTCGGCGGATGCTCCGTTCTGCGACGGAAGGCGATTGAAGAGCAATACGCGGTTGTTCAGCGTATCCGAAATAATCACGCGCGTGCCGTCGGTGGCGACGCTATTGGGGCGCGTCAGTTTGTTCAAGCCTGTGCCCGCCGTGGACGTCGTAAAATTGGTTTGTCCGATGACCAGGTCGGCGGCAGCGCCGCTGGCCGTGGGAATCTGATTGTAAATGAGCACGCGGTTGTTGCCCCACTCAGCGACGAAAAGGCGCGTGCCATCGGTGGCGACGCTGACGGGCTGGTTCATCTTGCTGGCGGTTACACCCGAAGTTCCAGTGGTGAAATCGGGCTGACCGAGCACAACATCAGCGGAAGCGAGTTCAGTAATGTTGCGGGTTTTCAAGGAAGCCAAATCATTAAAAATCAGAATGCGGTTGTTATTGGGCGGTTGGAGATAAGAACTATCCGCGACAATAAGCATGTTGCCAGCGATGGCCATGCCGGAAATGGAGCCTAGTCTAATGCGAGTGGGAATGGGGCAGCTCAAGATATTATTAGGCGGGTTGTCGCAAAATGAAATGTCGGAAAAATTCTTTTGCCCCAAAACAAATCTCGCGGCTTGGCCTGTGATCAGCCCAGAGGGAACATCCTTGGTCTGGCTAAAAGCAAGTGGATTGAACAGGTCGCCAAATACGCCGCCAAGCAACAATAATCCCAATATCCGTTTCAGCACTACCAAAGTTCCCTTCATGTTTCGGCGATCCGGGCTGACCAGCCGGGCAAGACTAAACAGCCGAGCGTCCAAGGTGCCGCCAGTAATCATCTTCAAGACTATATTTTAAGCAAAGCAGCGGCGGGAAACAATCACTAAGGCCAACTTAATGAGAAAAGCGCAAAATAACTATTTTCAGCAGGCCATTTACGAATGACAACAAACCTGATAAAAAGGCGTCTGTGAAGGCCATACTATGGGCAGCAGAAGACTAGGAGCGATGCTGAAAATAATTCGATCATTGTGCTGTTTGCTGCTCTTAACCGTAGCGGCAGCCGGAAAAATGGATGCGGCCTCCGCGGATACGGACTCGGGCAGCTATCGCGGACGTGTTCTGACAGAACTGGGAATTCATCACCAGGCAGCGCTTCAACGGCTACGGCGGGGCATCCGCCCGCTTTCCGCTACGTCTGCCGTGCAAATCGATATTGGGAATATCGCAGTGATGCCAGACGATGGGACGCTGATCACACAGGCTAATGCTTTCGACCTGGACGGACGGACATTGATTTTCCGGCGAGCGGACGCGGGTTACACGGTGGCGATTGGCGCGCTGAATTTTGACGCAGTAGCCGCAACAAGCGGACAACTGCTGAATCCACTGCCGGCTGGAAATCCAGAGAATATTGGAGACGACGGCAGCAAAGAAATTCCGATTGGATTTGCGTTTCCCTATTTTGGCGGCATTTTCAACCGGGTATTTATCAACTCAGATGGAAACTTAACTTTTAACGAAGAAGATCATGCATCGACCGACAGAAGCCTGGCGCGCTTCCTGACAGGGCCGCCGCGGATCGCCCCCTACTTCGAAGACTTGGACCCAGCGGCGGGGGGGCAACTGACGGTCTTTTCCTCTGCGGCGAAATTCGTGGTGACCTGGAGCGCGGTGCCTGATTTTGCCTCCAGCGGAACAGGTCCGCGAGAGACGTTTCAGGTGGCGTTAACACCGGACGGAAACATTAATTTTTCCTACAACGGAATTAGCGGAAGAGAAGCGGTGGTGGGCATATCCCCCGGCGCGTTTTCCTCGACGCCGCACCCGGTGGACTTGAGTTCGACGGCGAGCGGCACGGCGCTGGACGGTCCCGTAGCGGAGGTCTTCACGCAAGAGACGCAATTGGATTTGGCGGCCGTTGCGCAACGGTTTTATCAGACGCATGAAGACGCCTACGATTTTCTGGTCGTATTTACAAATTTCAATTTCGACCTGGACGGAGCATTTGCATTCGAGATCAACATCTCGAACGATGCAACGGGCATTGGGCCGGTGTTCGATCCGCCGGTTTTTAGCTTCGCCAATCAGTTTGGCAGTTCGAGGCTGCAAAGTTTGCTGAATATGGGGAATCTGCTGGCGTATCCGGAAAACCCGGCGCAGGTTTTCCTGCGCGGAGTGGACTCCACGTTGAGCGTCATGGGGCAAGAATCCGGGCATCGCTTCCTAGTGTTCGCAGATTGGGATGATCCGCAGGGGTCACAAAACAGCACGGCATTGCTGGGGAGAGACCTGCAACACTGGAGCTTCCTATTCAACTCCGATGCGTCCGTGATGGAAGGCAACCGCATCCGCGACAACGGCAATGGAACTTTTACGACGACAGGAGCGGTAGAACACTACAACGAGTTCGATCAATATCTGATGGGTTTACGCGCGCCGCAGGAGGTGAACCCTTCATTTCTAGTGAAGGAACCCAGCCTGCCGATTTCTCCGGGAGCCGGGCCGACACCGGGAATCACCATTGCGGGAAAGCGCGCTAATGTGACCGTGGATCAAATCATCAGCGCCAACGGCCCGCGGGTTCCCAATGCGGTAATCGCGCAGAAGAGATTCAATTTTGCTTTTCTTTTTGTG
>MEKX01000129.1:5069-7074 GCA_001767075.1 Acidobacteria bacterium RIFCSPLOWO2_12_FULL_54_10
GGCGCGCATGGAAAGAATCCGGCAGGAGTGGGAACCGTTTTTCGCCGCGGCAACATCGTTTCGCGGAACGGCGGAAACGGAGTTGGTGCGAGGGCTGCGAGTTTCGCCGAGTCCGCTGGGAATGTTGCGGGGAACGCAGCAGATGATGACGGTGGAGCTGCAAACTCCTGCTGCGACGATTTTGCCGATAGCGGTATCCAATACGAACGCAACCGCTGTGAATGTGCCGTCGCAGGCCAGCGTGCCCGCAGGAGCCAGATCGATCACGATACCAGTAAACGCACTAGCGACAGGGCGAGCGAGACTCGATTTTTCCGCAGGAGGATTTGAGACACGAACGGTGGTGGTGGAGGTTTATGCCGATTTGAGCGCGCAGGGAATTTCGATTGCGAAGCAGTCCGGCGACGCGCAGGTTGGCCGACCAGGAACGGCGCTTGGGCAACCGCTACGGGCCACGCTGCGGGACGCCAATCAAATTCCAATAGTCGGCGCAGAGGTGGAGTTCAGGGTGGTGCAAGGCGAGGCATTGCTGAATCCAGTGCGAGCCAGCACGGATGGCAGTGGCATCGCGGCATCGGTGGTCACGCTGGGGATGACGACCGGCCCGGTGATCGTCGAAGCCAACGTGCAGGGAACTTTGCTACGAACGGAGTTCACGATGGCTACTTTGGACGCGGCGCGATTTCCCGCAGCCGGAGTGGTCAATGCGGCCAGTTTTGCGTCCGGGAATGCGACGGTCGTGCCCGGGTCAATCATAAGCATTTTCGGAACGAATTTATCTTCAACGATTGAGGCAGCACAAACGGTTCCTTTGCCCAAGCAACTGGCGGGTACGCGAGTAGAAATCAATGGGATCGAAGCGCCGCTGTTTTATGTATCGCCCTTGCAAATCAATGTACAGGCGCCGGTAGAGCTAAACGGGCCGATGGCATCGTTGGTAATTCGCAATGCGGTCGGAATTTCGGACGCAATCACATTGCCTGTCGGGACATTGCAACCTGGAATCTTTAGCATGGACAGCTCTGGAATTGGACAAGGAGCGATTACGAATGCGGCGAACCAGCGGCTGGTGGACGCGGCATCACCGGCTCGAGCAGGCGACTTTATTCAAATATTCGCGAACGGTTTAGGTGCGGTGCAGCCAAGGATAGCGAGCGGGCAAGCCGCGCCATTGCAGCCACTTTCGCGGACTGAAAATCCGGTGGAAGTTTTGATGAACGGGGTGCGCTCGACGTTGGTCGACTTTGCCGGATTAGCCCCAGGACTGGTGGGGGTGCATCAAGTGAATGCGCAAGTGCCAGCAGGAGTCACTGGCAGTGTGCAAGTCGTCATCCGGGAAAATGGGGTTTCTAGCAACTCGGTTACAATCGAGGTTCGGTAAAAACCGTCACTCAGAGCGTTTTCAAATAAGCCATCACGTCGTCGATTTGGTCTGCCATGAGAATGCCCAGCATGAAGGCGGACAACAAAACGAATTTTGAGAGGAGGAGAAACAAATGCCCGACCAGGCTAAAAATCTCGCTGCCAGTGAAATTGGCACAGCTCTAAAGGCCCTTTCCGGATGGAGCATCATGGAAGGGAAATTGCACCGGGAATATCAATTTGCAAACTTCGCGGAAGCCTTTGGATTCATGACCAGCGCCGCCCTGGTGGCGGAATCAATGAACCACCATCCAGAATGGTTCAACGTTTATAACAAGGTTGTCATCGATCTGACCACCCATTCCACGGGCGGCATCAGCAATCTGGATGTGGAACTGGCAAGCCGCATGGAAGCGCTCGCAGCAGGAGCCAAGAAGAAATCCTGAAACCAGAACTCGCCAGCGGACGATGTTGCGCGGGGGCGAACTTTCGGGCGATACTAAAAAAATGAATCGAGTCATTCAACCCGCCAGGAATATCACCGGATCGCTGCGGCTACCGGGCGATAAGTCCATTTCGCACCGTTATGCACTGCTGGGCGCGATGGCCGAGGGAACCACAGTTTTGCGGCGGTATTCCAGCG
>MEKX01000130.1:0-13665 GCA_001767075.1 Acidobacteria bacterium RIFCSPLOWO2_12_FULL_54_10
ACCATCATCGACCACGCGGTGAACGATGTCGCGAATGTCATAGGGTTGATTCGGTTCAGAAGGGATCAAGGTGTCGAGCGATTCCTCTTCACGGTCGACAGGGTCCGCGCAGATCGCGACCGGAGGATCGTCCATGCAATTGGAAGGGAGGAACGAGAGCAGCTCGCGGATCATCGACAGGCAATCCGCGTCATCGCGGGCGATAAAGTGAGCCACGCCGCTGGTGGCATTGTGAGTCATTGGTCCGCCCAGTTCATCCTTGGTGACTTCCTCATGGGTTACGGAACGGATGACGTCGGGACCGGTGATGAACATGTAGCTGGTATTCTGCACCATGAAGATGAAATCGGTGATGGCGGGGGAATAGACGGCGCCTCCGGCACAGGGGCCCATGATGGCGGAAATTTGCGGGACCGCGCCGCTGGCCAGCGTGTTGCGAAGAAAGATTTCTGCATAACCGGCGAGGGAAACGACGCCTTCCTGGATGCGAGCGCCGCCGGAGTCGTTCAAGCCGATGATCGGCGCGCCGTTGCGCATGGCCTGATCCATAACTTTGCAGATTTTTAGCGCGTTGGTTTCCGACATGGAACCGCCGAAGACGGTAAAGTCCTGGGCGAAGACGAAGACCAGGCGGCCATCGATGCGGCCATGACCAGTGACGACCCCATCGCCGGGCACCTGTTGGGCAGGCATGTCAAAGTCGGTGCAGCGGTGCGTAACCAGCTTGTCAAATTCTTCAAAGCTGCCTTCATCCAGCAGCAACTCAACGCGCTCGCGCGCGGAGAGTTTCCCTTCCTTGTGCTGACGTTCTTTGCGGTCGGAATCACCGCCCGCTTCAGCGGCCGCGTTGCGTTTTTGCAGTTCCGCCAATTTGTCCTGAATGTTGTGAGACATTCTATCCCGCCTTCAAGATTTCTTTGTGAACCCCCGCGCTGGTGGTGGTGGTGATGGAAGCGTCATGCAAACCGGTCCACGACTCGCAGACGACGATGGAGTTCGACGGATTCTGAGGATCATATTTTACCGTGGTTGACTTGCCCGGTATGCAATTTTCCTGCGTGAACAGATGAGCGAGCGCGGTGACGTCTTGCGCGGCGGTGTATTCCACGCCTGCTGCGTGGTAGCGGAAGCATAGCAAAATCCTCCCGGAGGACTGCGGGCCGAAAATTTCACCTTCTACAATCTGGCCTTCAATCATTCTTCCGATGGCGTGGACATGCAAGCGGCGCTCGCGCTCCATCTCGTCGGGGGATTTCCTCCGCCTGATGAGCCATATGACGAGGGCTAAGACAGCCAAAAGCAAGCCCGCTGCGGCGGCTATGTAATATCGATTCATTGAGCAAAACCCAATACAGAATACGCCTGGGCGGAGAACGGAGCAAAGGAAAGAGAGGTTACTGGACTAATACAGAGGTTTCCTCGGAAGGCACACTCTGATTGCCAGCATGGTCTATGGAACGGACATGGTAGTGGACGCGGATACTTGATCTTGCCCCGGTATCACGAGCAATCGGGATGGGCAGAGGATCGCCATTAACCTTTGTGAAACCGCTTCCTTCATCGCGGTAAACGTTGTAACCGGCAAGGTCCAGTTCGGCGCCAGCGCTCCAGACAAGCTCGACAATACCTGCTTCGGCGACGGCACGAAGGTTCTGCGGGGGAGCGGGCGCAAAGCGGTCGATGGCATCTATTGAGGCGGTGTTGGAGCCGGGAGTAACGGCTTCGCCAGTGGGGTGATTGAGAAAAGAATCAATGGAATAGATATAGCGGCGGCCAAAGGAGATTGAGGTGTCGGCATATTCCGTGGATTGGACGGTGGCGATCAACTGAGATGAAGCAGCAGTGGAAACTTCGGAGCGGTAAACGTGATAGCCATCCGGTCTGATAGCCGGACCGCCAAAATAATTGCTGTCCGCTGCCTGCCAGCGCAAGAGGATGGCCTGCTCAGTAAGTTCCACGACAAGATTGGAAGGAGGCAAAGGCAGATTCAATATCTGGTAAGAGGCCACGTTGGAAAACCCGGCGTCCTTGCCTCGATCATTGCTGGCTCTGATTGCGAAATAGGCGTATTTTCCCGATTCCTGCTCGGATATTGGCAGTTCATGGCTAAAAGGTATTTCGCTCGAATCGGACTGGCTGCTGAGAGTTGCCAATAAGGACGAGACTTGGGGAAAATCCTGTTTTGAAATGCTAGTTTGCGAATTTTCAAAATATGCGCCAAAGATTTCCAAGCGAATCGGTTGCCGGATGCGGGTATCTTCGGTGGTCAGAGTAGGGCGAATCCAGAACAGGCGTAAACGGTCGCCGACCTGATGGACGGTCAAGTTTCCAATGGGCCGGGGAATCTCCAGCAGAGGGGGCATGGGTTCGCCCGGCACGCCGCAGGATATTAGCGATGAAATGAAAAGAAGAAAAAAAACGAAATGCCAAAACTTATGTTGGCGGGGCGAGGTTGATGGAGAATGTGGAAAAAACAATGGTTTTGAAATCCACTACAAGATATAGCGGCTGAGGTCCTGATCTTTGACGATGGCGGCGAGCTGCTTCTGCACATAGGCCGAGTCGATGCGGACCGTCTTCTTTTTCATTTCAGGAGCATCGAAAGAAATTTCATCCAAAAGCCGTTCCATAATGGTGTGCAGACGTCGCGCACCGATGTTTTCGGTCTGCTCGTTGACCATCGCCGCGAATTTGGCGATCTCCTGAATAGCATCGTCAGTAAAAGTGACCTTCAGTCCTTCCGTTTCCAGCAACGCCGTGTATTGCTTAATCAACGCATTTTTGGGTTCATTGAGAATTTTGACGAAATCCTCCAGGCTCAGCGAATGAAGCTCAACACGAATCGGGAAACGGCCTTGTAGTTCCGGAATCAGGTCGGAAGGTTTGCTGACGTGAAAAGCGCCCGCAGCAATGAACAGAATATGGTCCGTGCGGACCATCCCATAGCGAGTGTTTACCGTGGTTCCTTCGACGATGGGCAGAATGTCCCGCTGTACGCCTTCGCGGCTGACATCGGGACCATGGCCAGATTCCCGGCCGGCGATTTTGTCGATCTCATCCAGAAAGACGATGCCAGCCTGCTCGGCGCGCTCAACGGCAGTGCGCGTGACCTGGTCCATGTCAATGAGTTTCTGCTCTTCTTCCTGGGCGATGTAATCCATGGCTTCGGAAACTTTCATTTTCCTCTTTTTTGTTTTCTGGCCAAAAAATCCCGGCAGCATGTCACGGATATTGATATCCATCTCCTCAACACCAGAGCTGGAGATGATTTCAAATGCAGGGAAGCTGCGCTCACGCACGTCAATTTCCACGATTCGCTCATCCAGTTTCCCTTCGCGCAATTGCTGGCGGAATTTCTCGCGCGTGCGGGAAAATTGCTCGACGGATTTTGCTTCACCTGAATCGGGCGAGTCCGGAGCCGGTGGTTCTGGCGACGGCGAAGGCGGTACAAGAAGGTCCAATATCCGCTCTTCGGCATTCGTTTCCGCTTTTTCGGCGATTTCCTCGAGCTTCTCCTCTCGCACCATGTCGATGGAGATTTCCACCAAGTCGCGAATCATGGACTCGACATCGCGACCGACATAACCGACCTCGGTAAATTTGGAGGCTTCGATTTTCAGGAAGGGGGAATTTGCCAGCCGAGCCAGCCGCCGGGCGATTTCCGTTTTTCCAACGCCGGTGGGACCGATCATGATGATGTTTTTGGGCATGACCTCGTCGGCCATATCAGGAGGGAGCTTTTGGCGGCGGACCCGGTTGCGGACGGCGATGGCGACAGAACGCTTGGCCGCATGCTGCCCGATAACATACTTGTCCAGTTCCCGCACAATTTCGCGAGGAGTTAATTCATCCAGCGAGATTACTTCTTCGTCCACTGTTCCAGGAAGGTAAATAGCCATTCTTTCCTCAGAGAAACCAATCATAGCTCTTCAATCGAGAGGTTTTCGTTCGTATAAATGCATTGCTTCGCGGCAATGCCCATAGCCTGGGTGGCGATCTCCCGGGCGGTGAATTGCGTATGTTGCATTAAAGCCTGCGCTGCCGCCGCCGCTACCGGGCCGCCAGAACCTATCGCAGCAATGCCTTCGTCTGGTTCCAAAACGTCACCATTACCGCTGAGCAGAAACGTTTTCTTGTCATCAGCGACAATCAGAAGCGCTTCCAGGTGACGCAGAGCGCGATCGGTACGCCAGTCCTTGGCAAGCTCGACCGCCGCACGGCTCAAGTTGCCATTGAACTGCTCCAATTTTGTTTCAAAGCGAGAGAACAAGGAAAGCGCGTCGCCTGTAGAACCGGCGAAGCCCGCCAGAACGCGGTCGTTCCACAAACGGCGGATTTTCCGGGCGGTATGCTTAACGACGGTTTCGCCCAGAGTCACCTGACCGTCACCCGCAATGGCAACTTTGTCGTCTCGCCTCACGCACAGTACGGTTGTAGATCGAATACGTATTCGCTGACTGATAAGATTGCCTCCTGAAATGAACTACAAAAAAAGTATATCAAATCCGGGAGTACATTAGCGAAACGCAGTCTAAGGATTGGCACGGTGCGCTTGACGGTGCTTAGACGCAGGACTATCATAAACCTAGCGTTATATGAGACCGTCCGCCATGCTCAAGATGGCAAAGCTGAGGGCACAATAAATTGTTACTTCGCAACCGAATCAGGAAAATCGTCCAGCAACTCGCAGTTTTTGCGTGGGTGATGGCGTGCATACCAGGCTTGGGCCTTGCACAAAATACTACGAGTCGTCCTGCAATTCTTCCCCTGCAAGAAATTCGTCCGGGCATGAAAGGCATTGGGAAAACTGTTTTTAACGGAAACCAGATCGAGGAGTTTGGTGTCGAAATTTTGGGAGTGCTCGAAAATGTCGCCCCTCGGCAGAGCATCATCTTAGGACGCCTTTCCGGCGGCCCGCTGGCACGCACCGGAGTAATGGCTGGAATGAGCGGAAGCCCTGTGTACATCGATGGGCGACTTGCGGGCGCGGTCGCGCTGGCATTCCAATTTTCAACAGAGCCGATTGCGGGGATTACTCCTATCGAACAGATGATCGAATCGTTCGAGGATAGTGGAAGAGCTGAGCCTGGAACAAACACCCTGGCGGCGAGGTTGGAGAAGGACGCGGGGGGCGAACCCAGACTCGTTGCGAGCGATACGCTGAATTTGTTGCCAAGCGCGGAAGAGATGAGGCACGAATTGCTGTGGGGCGGAGCAGAAGGCTCGCTCACAAGCGTGGCAACTCCGTTATCATTTTCTGGCTTCACAGCCGATGCCGTGGAAGCATTTCGCTCTGATCTAAAAGCGATGAATATCATTGCTGTCCAAGGCGGAGGCAGTTCGACGAGCGCTCGGGAACAATCGGACGAGCCGGCAAATCTGCAACCGGGTGCCATGATCAGCGTACAACTGGTGCGCGGCGACATGGGCGTGAATGCGGACGGCACGGTCACAATGGTGGACGGAAACCGCATCTATGCTTTCGGCCACCGCTTCCTATCCGCCGGGCCAACGGAAATTCCTTTTTCAGAATCCAAAGTCATCGCGTTGCTGCCGACCTTGGTAACTTCGATGAAAATTTCTTCTCCCGGCAGGCCGCTGGGCGTCATTCGGCAAGATCGCTCTTCGGGGATTTATGGACAACTGGGTGAAAAAGCCCGCATGATTCCGATCACGATGGAGATTGTATCCAGCCAGCAGGTTCGGCGCACCTATCATCTGGAAGTGGTCAATGATCGCTCGCTCATGCCGTTTCTGGTCAATATGACGGTTTTCTCGGCCATCGGAGCGACGGAGCGGATGGTAGGGGATTCCACGTTTCAAGTGGAGCAGACCATTTCGCTCAGCGGACTTCCGGAGGTCAAGCTGGAAAATTTTGTCAGCGGCAGCGCGAATGCGGCGGTAGCAGCAGCGCGGTTTGCAACACAGCCGTTGGCGTACCTGATGCAAAGCGGGTTGGGAAACGTAAATATACAAAACATCAATCTGAAAATCTCATCCTTAGACCAGCGGCGCGCGCAAGACCTGGAGCAGGTATGGAGCGACAAGCAAGAGATAAAGCCCGGAGGCATACTGCAATTGATCGCTTCGCTCCGCAATCAAGACGGCCAGGAAACCATGCAGACCTTGGAGTTAACACTACCCGGCGGGTTACCCCCGGGTCCGCTAACCATTACGGTGGGCGATGGGACAGCCTTAGACCGCATTGAGTCCGGGAGGCCCGGGAGGGCTGCGCCGCCTACGGACGCGCAGCAATTGGTCCGGGCCATCAATAAATCCCGGCGCAATGACCGGCTCTATGTGCTGCTCTCCCGCTTTGAGCAGGGTTACGTATTACAAGGCGAGACGCTGCCATCCCTGCCGCCATCGGTAGCGCGAACACTCGCGGGAGATCCATCGCTCAGCACGAATGTCACAAGAACGTTTCTAGCGCCTGTCGCCAATTATGAAATGCCGGCGCTGGCGTCCATGGTAACTGGTTCGAAGAGCATCACGGTTATGGTGACGGATTAGATGCTGAATCGAAGCCACGGAAGATCGCGCAAGGGAGAGCAATCATTTGAAAAAAAGATTTAGGATCATACGAAAGTCATTCACTGCGTTGGTATTGCTGATGGCTGTCGCCGCCGGGCTGTCCTATGGAGCTGAAACGCAGTTTTGGTCGAGCGCCACATTCGAAGACTTCTCTAAAGGCGAATTGTCGAATGTTTCGCTGAGCCGGGAAGGCGCTCTCCGCCTGGCCCCGCAAATGGAGGAAGTATTTAATGCGGAACAAGCAGTGATCTGGGCAGTAGCGAAGGATGAGCGAGGAAACGTTTATTTAGGCACCGGGCATAGCGGAAAAGTTTTCCGCCTGGGGCCGGACCTAAAAGGAACCCTCATCTACACTGCTCCGGAACCGGATGTTTTTGCTCTGGCCGCGGACCGGCAAGGGAATCTGTTCGTTGGAACATCCCCGGATGGCAAAGTCTATAAGGTGGATCCTCAAGGGAACGCTCAAGAATTTTACAATCCAAAATCAAAATACATTTGGGCATTGCAAATAGCATCCGATGGGTCACTATTCGTCGGCACCGGCGACAGAGGGCTGATTCATCGTGTTCAGCAGAATGGAACCGGCGAGAGCTTTTATGACACGCAACAGCGGCATGTGGTTAGCCTGGCTGCGCAACCGGATGGAGTACTGGTGGCAGGCACCGAGCCAAACGGGTTGCTGTATCGCGTAACTCCAGACAAAAAAGGTTTTGTACTATACCAGGCGCCCATGGCCGAGATTCGCAGCTTGGTTCTGGCTGCTGACGGGAGCATATATGCTTCCGCCATGGGTACAGCCTCCGAACGGCGGTCGACTACACCGGGGCTGGCGACCCCCTCGCAGCCGATTCAACTGCAAACTACGACTTCGATAACAGTTCAGGCTGCTGTACCAGCGCAAGCGCCTGGGCCGGGCGAGGATGGCGGACAACCGGGTTCAGAACAAACACAAGGAGGCGCAGGGGCACTAATACCCGGCATATCTGCACCTCCAGTGACGCGCATTCGCGGTGCAGGAACGCGCAGTTCGCTGTTTCGCGTGCTGAAAGACAACACCGTGGACACGATTTGGGAATCGGACAGTGAGAACGCCTACGACGTGCTTCCGCAGGGGGAAACGCTGCTGTTTTCGACGGATGAAAAAGGGCGAATCTATCAAATGACGGCAGAGCGCCAATTGTCATTGATCAGCCAAACCGATCAAGAGCAGACAACACGCCTGATACCATCCGGCAATAATGTATTAGCGACGACCGCGAATCTCGGCAAAGTCTTCCGAATGGGCAGCCAGCTTTCAGCGAAAGGAAGCTACGAGTCGGAAGTTCGGGACGCCGGTAATATTGCCGGCTGGGGAACTCTTCGATGGACCGGAGAAGCGCCATCCGGAACTTCAATGGAATTCTATGCTAGGAGTGGCAATTCGAATCGTCCTGATGCGACATGGAGTGATTGGACAGGCCCTTATCGAAATGCATCCGGCGAGCTGTTGAAAGTGCCTGCTGCAAGATATCTTCAGTGGAAGGCTGATTTAGCACCGGCAGGAGGTCAATCGCCCGTGGTGAGGGATGTAACAGTAGCCTACTTGCCCCGCAATCGTGGCCCGGAAATTAAAGAGATTTCCATTGCTCCAGCCAATTCCGCAGGCACAACGGTTTCTATTGGTAATGGCGTGGGATCAGCCGGGAATAGTCTTGCCAATGCAGTAGCACGGGCGCGGCGGGCCTCCGCTGGAACGCCAGCCGCTGGATCATCCGCTCAGCGCGGGCTAGGTATCCGGTGGACCGCAAGTGATCCAGACGAAGACACGATCAGATACAATCTTTTTTTCCGCGGCGAAGACGAGCAGGAGTGGAAGCCGCTGGCGGAGGATTTAAGCGTGGCATTTTTTCAAATTGATCCTGACCTATTACCGGATGGCCGGTACAGGATTAAAGTTGTCGCCAACGATGCAACCAGCAATGCCCAAGAAACCGCCAGGACAGCGGAGCGTCTCAGCGCTCCATTTCTTCTGGACAGCACACCGCCGCAGTTGGAGTTGCTGGAGGTAGCAAGAGTAGCAGGCACTGGGACGGCGCGGTTCCGTGCACAGGATAGACTTGGTGTTATCGTGCGCGCTGAGTATTCCATCGACGCGGAGACATCCCAGCCAGTATTGTCCGAGGACAGAGTTTTGGATTCGACTGAGGAAACGATACGAATTAGTGTGACCCCGTTAGACGAAAAAGAGCATCTATTAACCATTCGAGTGTACGACTCGGCTGGAAATGTAGCCGTCAATAAGGCAGTTTGGAAGTCAATCGCGCAATAGTATGCTTGTAACTTACAGAATATAGGTTGGTTATATTTGTTTTCTGGTTCTTTAGGTTGAAATTCAATTTGCCTAAAAATACGTCTATAAAATGTTTGTAAAAGTTTGTGCCCATACAACTTGAGGGTAACTTGGCGGCATCTGATAACAAGAGAGGCGAAAGGGGTTCTGAGAGCGAATCAATGCATAGGTCTGCTACTGTGCAAGTGACATCAGAACCAGAGCTAATTGAAAAGGCAAAGCGGGGTGATCCCCTAGCCTTTGAATCCCTCTACAACACGCATAAGCGACGCGTATATTCACTATGTTTGCGCATGACCGGGAATACAGAAGACGCCGAGGAACTGACGCAAGAAGCATTCTTGCAGTTATTCCGAAAGATAGAGAGTTTTCGCGGCGACGCAGCATTCTCAACGTGGTTGCATCGGCTGACTGTCAATCTTGTCCTGATGCGCTTCCGGAAAAAAGGGCTGATCACAACATCACTCGACGAGCCGATCAGTTCAGAGAACGATTCCGGCGCGAGCCGCGAGATCGGCGTGCAGGACGAAATGCTGAATGGCACAGTGGACCGCTTGGTGCTGGAGAATGCCATCCAGTCGCTGCCTGCGGGTTATCGAATGGTTTTTTATTTGCACGATGTGGAAGGCTATGAGCACAAGGAAATTGCGGGAATCATGGGATGTTCGGTAGGAAATTGTAAATCGCAACTTCATAAAGCGCGAATGAAACTGCGGCAAACCCTGGTGCGAAGAACCTCAGCAGTTCAGGAGCCGCGATGAATTTATTATCTTGCAGGGGGAATAGGAAATGAAATGCGAGGAATTTGAACAGGGGTGGGAATTGCTCGGTAATCCCTCGGATATTTCTCATCAAATGGAGAAGCACCGCGAAGCATGTCCAGCATGTGCGGAGTTCTCAGAGGATTTAGAGAATATAATTATTCAAACCCGTGCGCTCTCCGCGCAGGATCAGCCTTCAGGGAACGTATGGAAGCGAATTCAATTGCAACTGGAAGCAGAGGGTTTGACTCGCAGGGAAGAGCAAAAAGGCGGTTTCCAGTTTTCAATGCCATGGTTCGGATGGTTGCCTCGTTTTTCCATGGGCTTGTCCTACGCGGCAGTTTTCTTTGTGGCATTGGGAGTTTTATACGTGTTGCGACCGGTGACGAATGATGCCTTGTCCGGCACCGCCGCGATAACCACACAAGAATCCGCGCAGGAAGCGCCACAAATGACGGCCGCAATTCCTGTACAGGCATCGCCGCAGGTTGAGCAAGACATTCGGGAGATGGTGGAAAAAATTCCTCCAGAAAAAAGGCAGCTCTACGAAGTACAGATCAACCGGGTGACATCCTCCATCCAACAGTTGCAGAGTTTTATTACGGAACACCCAGAAGATCCGTTCGTGAGAGAGCAACTCTTTAATGCTTACGAACACCAGAAACGCTTATGGGAGACGATGGTCAAATGGGAAGAGTTTTAACTTTAAAGCGACTAGATGCTTCTCGTCGCCGCATCCAATTGATTGCCATCGTTGGTCTCGTCAATCTCGCGGGCATGGCAGCATCAGCGGAACTCATCCAAAGAACCTTTCCAGTAGCGGCGAACGCTACTCTTTTGCTGCGCAGTCATAGCGGGAAAATCAAGATTCAGGGATGGGATCAAGCGCAGATCGAAATCAAGGGAGATCGTGCTTCCGAGTTGGTTGACGTGTCGATCATGGGTGAGGAGCAAAAAGTTGTCGTGCAAACACACCTGACACGCGAGAAGCTATCGCCCGATGAAGCGCGAGTGGATTTTGAAATTCGCGTGCCACGGCAGGCCATCGTGCGGGTAGAGTCGGAGCGTGGGACGGTCTCGGTTCAGAACGTGGAGGGCAGCGTTACCGTCGAAACAGTCAGCAGCTCCGTGGAGCTATTTCGCTTGAAGGGAAACATTTCTGCGCGCACGATGGATGGCCCTATTGTCATTCGCTCCGCTGAGGGGCGAGTGACGGCCGACTCCATCAGCGGCGATATTAGTTTTGCGCAAGTCAACAGCACTGAATTGGTAGGGACGACAAACGCCGGAATCATTCGATATGAAGGTGAGTTCGGAATGGATGGGAGCTACGTATTGAATAATTACAGCTCTCCTATCGTGATCGTGACTTCCAATCGCGCCAGTTTCGATGTGACTGCGCGTGCCGTGTCTGGATCAATTGAAAATAATCTGGACATTCGCCCCATTCCGATGGGCAGTCCGTTGCGCCCATCTACGCCTGGGAAATTTCTGCAAGGCCGCTTTAACGGAGGAAGGTCGACCGTTAAAGTATCTTCCTATAGTGGTACAATCAAACTGCAAGGCAGTGGCACAGCAGCCGCATCTGTTCGTTAATATGAAAACCAATGCGGGAATACAGGACCTTAAGTCAGGTCTTGCGGCGTTGCTCGCCTGCGATTTCCGACAACGCTGAACCGATGAAATCTTCGCCGACAAGCCAGCGCATCGATCCTAAATTTCCCACGGCAATTTTTCTGGTTGGATTCATGGGGAGTGGCAAATCCACCGTAGGGCAGCGGCTTGCGCAGAAAATGGCATGGAAATTTGTCGATCTGGACCGTAGAATTGAAGAGGAAGAAGGCGCAACGATTGCAGAAATCTTTGCACATGCCGGGGAGCCGGTATTCCGGCACAAGGAACACGATATGCTGCGCCGGATCCTTCAGGAAACAGCGAGTGGCGAAGGCTGCATCGTTGCACTCGGCGGAGGAACATTTGCGCAGCAGCAGAATTTTGATCTTTTGCGCAATACCGGAGCTACCTCCATTTGGTTAGAATGTCCTGTGGAGATATTGTTATATCGCTGTGCATTGATGACCAACCGGCCATTGTTTCGGGACGAAGCCAGTTTCCGCCAATTGTACGAACAGCGGCTTCCTTTTTATCGCCAAGCGACCATCACGGTCTCCACTGACGATCTGTCTGCGGATGAAGTAGTCAGCAAAATTCTAGCTCTCGAAGCTTTTCAAGGGTTCGCATGCCGAAATTAATTTGTAACGGCCATTACTACAAGAGAATGAATCGAATGATACGAATGTTGCTTGCCTTGTTGGTCGGAGGCGGATTGACATCGAATTGGATGATGGCCGCGCAATCCAAGGCATGGTCGGACAAAGGCGTTTTGTTGATATCGTCTCAAGGCCAGCAACTCGGGACCGAGAAATTCTCTATCGATGCCGATACAACGCAGATTATTGCAAAAGGAGAATTGCAACTGACGGCTCCAGGCGGTGGAAAGGTATCGGAAACCTGCCAGCTTCGTTTGAATGCGGAACTGCGTCCGGTTTCCTACGAGAGAGAGCAGAACTCTCCGCAAAAGGGCAGTCTTAAGGCGGAATTTGGAGAAGCAGAAACTACTTTGATCTCGCAAACAACTGCCGGGCAGGGAGAGCAGATGTTCCTATTGCCGAATAACGGTCTAGCGATTCTGGACACAAATTTTTTTCATCATTATGCGATTTTGGTGCGGATGTATGACGAGGCGCGCGCTGGCGAGCAGACGTTCAACGTATTTATTCCCCAAGAATCGCTGCCCGCCACGATTCGTTTGAAGCTGGTTGGCAAAGAGGTATCTAACGCGGCAGAGATGAATCATTTTCAAGCCATTACAGAAGATATTGCACTGGATATTTATACTGCGATGGATGGCACACTAAATCGGCTTGAAATTCCGAATGCTGGGATTGAAATTCGCCGCCAGCAATAAATGTTTTCCACTGTATATCCAACAATCCTGTTCCCTTTCTTCCTGTAAAAAAATCGTAGTCTGTTTTTTCTATCTTCCAACGAGAACGATTTGTCTTGACCTAATTGCAGAATGCAGGAGAATAAAGGGAAAATGCAAGGGAGACTTCCCCAGTTTCGGCAGCTTACATTTCCGGCCTTGCTCTTCATTCTTTTTATAGTTTCTCGACAATCTGCGTCAGCGCAACCTGCAATGCAAACCATTCTGATACCTGCCGGCGCATTCCAAATGGGAAGCGATGATGGTCTGAGTGATGAGCGTCCGGCACATCAAGTGGCGCTCGAAGCATTCTCTATCGCCCGCACGCCGGTGACGAATGCGCAGTTTGCTGATTTCCTGAATGTTATTGGTGCCGTTGGGGAAAATGGTGAAAGGTATTTCGATTCCACAGATAGCGATGCGCGTGTTCATTTGCGCGGAAGGCGATGGATCGCAGACACTGGTTCCGAAGAGCATCCAGTTGTCGAAGTTTCCTGGTTTGGAGCGAAAGCCTTTTGCGAGTGGGTGGGAATGAGATTACCTACGGAAGCGGAATGGGAGAAGGCCTCTCGCGGGACAGATGGCCGAAGATACCCTTGGGGTAACGAAGAACCAGACCGCACTCGCGCTCAGTATGATTCCGGTTGGAATGATACTGAGCGTGTGGGACGGTTTCCCAAAGGCGCGAGTCCCTATGGTGTGCTCGATATGGCAGGCAATGCGTGGGAGTGGGTCAGCAGTGCTTACCGGCCTTACCCGTATAATCCGAAAGACGGTCGCGAGGATCAGCGTGGTGGACCCGTGCGCTCAACGCGTGGGGGTGGCCAGGATTCCGGGCCGGATGAAATAACCACTACGCAACGGGGGAGAAATCTGTCTCGTGAACCTCAGGGCGGGCATCATAATATCGGCTTTCGGTGTGCGAAGTAATTGAAAAATTCTTAGCAATCACATTTACAGCTTTTTCACGCTTGCTGAAAAAGAATAAAATGATATCGCTGTCAGCCCTAGGATAGCGCTGCCAATCGCCAGAGCTACGGGAGGGTTCAGCTTTT
>MEKX01000130.1:13681-17720 GCA_001767075.1 Acidobacteria bacterium RIFCSPLOWO2_12_FULL_54_10
AGTCAGTCCTCCCAGCGGCATACCACCCCGAAAAGCAAACATAAAAATACTCATCACGCGCCCGCGCATTTCCTCGACTACGTTCATCTGCACAAGAGATGTCACGGCTGCAAAAAGCGTGATCAGGCAGATGCCAGCCAGAAACAATGTGACATAGCTGACCGCTAGATTGCGAGAGAAAGCAAAAATTGCAATTAAAATGGCAAAAGCAAACTGTACTTGCAGGGTTAACCGGCCATGTGCCCGGTTTTTTGACATTCCAGCGTATAGCAATGCGCCCGTAATTGCGCCAGCGCCGGATACCGCCATCATATTGGCGTAACCGGTAGCGCCCATGTGGAAAATATCTCTTGCGAAAATCGGAAGCAGAGTCAGAAGCGGGATGCCGCAAAACGTGCTAATAAATCCAAGTATGCTCAATTGCCACAGCGATCCCTTTTTCTTCATATAGGAGAAACCGTTCTTCATTCCTTCTAGAACGGAGTCTTGCGTTTTAGGAGGAACGAAGGTGGCATGAATTAGATACAGACTGATAATGACGGCCAGGAAAGAAAGTCCGTTGAGTGCAAAGCACAGCACGGCGCCTACTGCTGCCATTGCAGCTG
Organism: Acidobacteria bacterium RIFCSPLOWO2_12_FULL_54_10; assembly: GCA_001767075.1. GTDB lineage: Bacteria > Acidobacteriota > Terriglobia > 2-12-FULL-54-10 > 2-12-FULL-54-10 > 2-12-FULL-54-10. The sequence goes on from MEKX01000130.1 coordinate 14,287, forward strand.
CTGCCAGCAGCGGGCCGATCACGCGAGCTAGATTGAACTGGATGGAGTTCAGAGCGATGGCATTGGGCATGTCTTCTCGTTTGACTAACCCGGGTATCAGAGCCTGATAGGCAGGCCCGCCGAATGATTGCCCCGTGCCAGAAATAAATACGAGCACCAAAATATGCCAGATTTCGACCCTGTCGAATAGCACCAGGGCAGTCAAAATAAACGCGCTGGACATCTGTGTGTATTGCGAAGCAAGAAGGAGCTTGCGGCGGTCGACCCGATCCGCGACCACACCGCCTATTAATGAGAAAAGCAGGATCGGTAAATTGCCGAGGAAACTAACCAGGCCAAGATAAAATGCTGACCCCGTGAGATCGAGCACCAGCCAGGATTCCGCCACCTGCTGCATCCAAGTGCCTGTGGTGGAGGTGAACGCACCGGTCCACATCAATCGGAAATCACGATAGCGGAAGGCTTGGAAAATTCTTTGGAAGAGACCCGACTTGGACCCTAGCGTGCTGCTGTCTGATTCTGCGGAAGCCACTTTCGAGTTGCTCGTATCCATTATTTCTGCGCTATCCGCTTCCTCAAACCTGAATTATTATTACCTTATTAATCAGCTTTCCAAACAATCTCACCAGCGACGATTGTCGCAACAGGTCCTCCCAGAAATGACGTGCCGTGAAATGGGGTGTTGCGGCTGCGGGATTGCGTCTGATTGACGTCGTAGGTCCAGCGCCGTTCCAGATCAAATATGGTTATATCCGCAACAGAACCTGGCTTCAGAGTTCCGCGATCGATGCCTGCGATGCGCGCCGGGTTGGTGGAAAGCAGCTCTACCAATCGATTCAGGTTGATGAGTCCCTTGTGATACAAACGATCTAAGGCAAGCCCTAAAGCGGTTTCGAATCCGATGATGCCGAAAGGCGCCTGATCAAATTCCTGCATTTTTTCGCTGCCCGCGTGCGGAGCATGGTCGGTTGCAATGGCGTCAACGGTTCCATCCGCTAATCCTTGTAGCAGGGCTTCGCGATCCTGTTGGCTCCGCAAGGGAGGTTTCATTTTATAGTTCGTGTCGTAATCCTGGACGTCTTCATCCGTCAAAGTGAAGTGGTGCGGCGTCACTTCGCAGGAAACCGACAACCCCCGGCGTTTCGCTTCGCGAACCAAATCTAAAGACTTTGCAGTGGAGAGATGTGCTACGTGGAACTTAGCTCCGGACTTCTCCGCTAGCAAAATGTTACGGGCAACCATGATGTCCTCGGAAGTTCCGCTGATGCCTGCCAGTCCGTAGCGGATAGCTGTGTACCCTTCATGCATTTGGCCACCAGCGCTCAGTGTTAAATCCTCACAATGGTCGATCACTGTAATTCCAAGACCGGCAGAGTAGGACATAGCGCGCCACATGAGCGCAGCGCTCATCACAGGAATGCCGTCATCGGAGATGGCGACGGCACCCGCTTCCTGCAATTCGGCGATAGGGGCAAGCCGCTCGCCACGGGACCCTTCTGAGATGGCTCCTACCGGGAAAACGTTGGCTGGAGATTTTTGTTTCGCTGTTTGAATGATGAAATGAGTTAGGGCGGGGTTGTCATTCACAGGGGTCGTGTTTGGCATACACAGCACGGAAGTGAAGCCTCCCGCTACAGCAGCTTTGCCGCCGCTTTCGATCGTTTCGGCGTGCTCTTTGCCTGGTTCGCGAAGATGGCAATGCAAGTCGATGAAGCCCGGAGCTACAATACAGCCGGAAACGTCAATACATTTGGCCGTGCCGACGGGCAATTTCTCTCCGATAGCCGCAACGCGCCCGTCCCGAATTAGCAGATCAGCGTGCAAATCAAGGCGTTGTGAAGGATCAATGATGCGTCCGTTCTGGATTAATAATTCGTTCATGGCATCAACTTTAGCGAATCAATTCCTCTCTCGTTCAGTTTGATGGAAACAATAAGTCCAGCACAGCCATGCGCACGGCGACACCATTTTCAACCTGGTTCAAGATGACTGACCTGGGGAAATCAGCTACTTCGGAACTGATCTCCCGTCCGCGATTGATTGGCCCCGGATGCATCACAATCGCATCCGGTTTTGCTGATTTCAGATGCTCCAATCGGAGGCCATAAAAGCGGAAGTATTCATTTGCGGAGGAAACCAAGTACGATCCGTGCCGCTCCAATTGCACGCGTAACATCATAATTACATCGGCGTCCGTGATCGCCTCTTCGATCCTAAACGTACGGCTGACAAGTGGAGAAAAACGTTCCAACTCTTTCGGAACCATCGGCGGCGGCCCGCAAAGTACCACCTGAGCGCCAAACTTCGTCAGCAGGTGCAGATTCGATCGGGCCACGCGGCTATGCACGATATCCCCGATGATGGCCACGCGAAGTCCAGCCAAAGACGGTTTGTGGTCCAGAATCGTCAAAGCATCGAGCAATGCTTGCGTAGGGTGCTCGTGCGTGCCGTCGCCTGCGTTGATGATGGGAGTTTCCAAGTAGCGTGCGAGGAAATGCGGCGCTCCGGAAGAAGCATGCCGCATGACGATAGCGTCAGGACGCATTGCGGCTAGTGTGTTCATCGTGTCGAGCAAGGATTCACCTTTATCCACACTGGAACCCTTGGCTGTGATGGATAACGTATCCGCACCGAGGCGTTTTGCGGCGATCTCAAAAGAAGTGCGGGTGCGCGTTGAAGATTCGTAAAAGAGATGGAGGATGGTCTTGCCGCTGAGAGATGTGAGCTTTTTGCCTGTGCGCGCCTGCAAAGGTTGGTAAAATCGCGACCGGTCGAGTATCTTTTGAATGTCTTCGGCCGTTAGCGGCTCGATTCCCAACAATCCGCGACTCTGCATTTTGTTTAACTTTGTACTATGTCAGTACTCAGGATTCCTGCGGTTCTAGGATCAGCACCTTTTCCGTCGCATCTTCTTCGTGAAGATTCACTTCAACGATGTCTTTCGTTTCCGTTGTTATCCTCTTGCCAACAAAGGTGGCTTCAATGGGGAGCTCACGGTGACCGCGATCAATCAAGACACACAACCGAACGCGCCGAGCGCGTCCATGATCGAATATTGCGTCCAAAGCAGCCCGGATCGACCGGCCTGTAAACAGGACATCATCGACCAGGATGACATCCTTTCCTTCCAGGGAAAAAGGAATTTGCGAAGGGATTATCGCAGGTTTTGATTTTGACTCGTTCAAATCGTCCCTGTAGGCTTGAATATCTAGCGCGCCAACAGGGACATCGTGGTTCCGAAGCAGCTTGATTTTGTCTGAAAGCCTATGCGCCAGATGGACACCGCGCCGGCGAATTCCAATCAACGCCAACTCGCTTAAATTATCAGTTTTTTGCAGGATGTCGTGCGTTAAATGAATTAGCGTGCGATCAATTTCCGCAGCGCTCATGAGGTGCACTTTTTCCCGGAACGGCATAAAAGAACAAGTGAAATC
>MEKX01000131.1 GCA_001767075.1 Acidobacteria bacterium RIFCSPLOWO2_12_FULL_54_10
CAGATTTTCCTGTCAGCAATGAGTAAACAGAGAAGCTGCCCGGCGTGCCGCGCGCTGGTGGACCGCAAGGCCAAGGTGTGCCCATTCTGCTCGGAAAGAATCGCCGGGATGGGCAGGGAGCGCAGCATAGTGGATTTGGTGTTGCCGAGCCAGGGGCGCATCACGATTTACCTGCTGACGGTGAATGCGGTTCTGTTTGTGATGACATTGATCGCCTCGCAGCGGCTGCGGGAAGGCGAATTTCAATTAGGAAACCTGATGGGCAACATAGACGCTTATACCCTGGTGCGGTTTGGGGCGAAGTATGGAATTCTGATTTCAGAGGGCGAGTGGTGGCGGCTGGTGACACCCGTTTTCCTGCACGGCGGGCTCATCCACTTGGCGTTTAATACTTGGGTGCTGTTTGATCTGGGGCCAGCGGTGGAAGCGCTTTATGGAAGAAACAAGTTTCTGGTTCTTTACGTTGTCTCAGGGATTGGGGGAGTGGTGGCCAGTTACATTTGGCGCCCGATGGGCATCAGCATTGGCGCTTCCGGGGCGTTGTTCGGCCTGATTGGCGCGATGATCGCCTACGGCTACCGGCGCCGCAGCTCGGCGGGAGATTCGGTGAAAAACATGTTCGTGAAATGGGCGGTCTATGGGCTGGTCTTTGGGTTCATCGTGCCGGGCATCGACAACGCCGCGCACATCGGAGGCATGATTGCGGGAATCGGCTTTGGGTGGCTGGTGACGGATATGCCGTCGGTCACGAGAGAATCCATCATTTTTTGGAAAATTTTGAGCGCTGCCGTGGCGGTGCTGGTGGTGGCGAGTTTTCTGCTGGTGGGCCTGCGGGCGACGGGGTAGGAGGGGCTATGAGCAAGCTTTTCCATTTGCCTGAAATTCTAGAAATACTTAATATTCTGTCATGCGCCGCAAGTTTCTTAACATCCTTCCAAATTCCCTCTTAATCATCCTAGGTATGTGCGTATTCTTAGGGCCTAAGGCCTTTGGCTCAGCCCAGTCAGTCATTGGGCCGTATCAGTGTTATCAAGGGAGTAAGGGTGAATCCTATTTTCCCACAGTCAGTCGCGGAGGAGGCAAGCTTCGAGTGTCTGGTTTCACGATCGAAGTACGACCTGAAATTAATCCCGAATACATGAATTGCTTCGCTACGGTTCGGTCGCCGAAAGGAGACGTAATTTTTGAGATAAATGATTACGGAATGGATATTGCTTCTATATCCGGAAATGACATCAATGGTGATGGACAACCCGAAGCTGTCATCGAGGCATTTTCTGGGGGTGCACACTGTTGCTGGACCTATTATTTTGTTTCGCTTGGCCAGAACCCGGGATTGATAACAAAATTAGAAAATAATCATCTTGTGACATTTGAAGATCTCAACGTAGACGGTGTGATGGAATTTCTTGTGCGGGACGGTTCGTTCGATTACTTTCATAGTTCCTTTGTAGATTCACCATCTGCGCTGCTAATTTTACGTCTTGATGGAAAAGAGTTCCATGATGTCGGGTCCGAATTTCGGAAGATTTATGATGAAAGTATCAGTAAATCTCTTGAAAAATTAGAAGCAATGAGTCGGCCATTGATTCAAGAGAAATTTTCACTTGTTGATGACTCAGAAGCACGGAGAAAAGTTACGGAATTAACGCTGGAATATTTGTATTCGGGGAGACCGGAGCAAGCATGGAAGGCATTTAATGAATATTGGAACGCAAAAGATCGCGAAATAATCCGCAAAGAAATTTTAGAAAAGTACTGTCACGGAATGCGGGCACGGATTTAACACAAACCGGACCAGCATGCGAATTAATTCAGTAATAATAAAGATTAATTTTCTTCAACGCAATTCACTCAATAATTCACAATAGACCAGATACGTTTCCTTCGCGCATTTTTCCCAAGAGAACAACGAGGCACGATGCAAGCCTTTGCGGCTGAGGTCGGAGGCCAGCGCAGTATCGTTCAGGATGCGCTGCATGGCCTCGCGAATTTCCGAGGCGTTTTGAGGGTCAACCAGCAGAGCGGCGTCGCCAGCGACTTCGGGCATCGCCGAACCATTCGAGGTGATTACCGGCAGGCCGTAACTCATGGCTTCCAAAATCGGCAAGCCAAAGGCTTCTTCAAAAGAAGGAAAAACCAGAGCGGTTGCGCTGGAGTAGAGCAGGCGCAGGACTTCCGGCGGCTGATGCCCCAGCATTTGGACTCGGCCCGACAGGCCTTCCGAGCGAATGAAATGGTGAATCTGATCTGCGCCGAAACCATCGGCTCCGGCAAGAATCAGGTGCACGTCGGGAATGGATTGCAACACATGAAGGATGCCAGCGATGTTTTTGCGATGCTGAACGGCGCCGACATTTAGGAAGAATTTTTCTTGGCCGGTAAAGCGAAGGAATTGTTCCCGGAAGGACCGAATCTCAGCGGGAGAAGCCGGATGTGCAGGGCTGACGCCATGGTGAATGACGACGGTTTTGGCAAGCAACGCGGGGTCGTATTGAAGAAGCTGCTGGCGGACGGATTCCGAGACGGCAATGATGCGCCCGGCCTTGCGAATGGCGTGTTCGATGCGCGCCGACATGTGGCGCTGAAACTCAGGCGTGGAAAAATTACGCGCCGACGAGGGGAAGCGCTCATGCAGGGTAACGACGCTGGCAGGATATGTATTGTGCGGCAAGCGCTGGTTGAGGCCGTGAAACAAAGTTGCCCGAGGGACGCGCAGCCAAGAATCCAACAGGAGAGAGTGGGCGAATCCATCTGGCCAATGTATCTTGCGCGCCCAGCGAAAATAGGGGCCCGGGCGAAATCCCAGAACAAAATCATGACGGCTGCGCTCATCTGAAGTCAGTATGCGAGACAACTCCCGGATGAGGTTCCAGGAATAGACACCTGTCCCGGTGCGTTGCGGAAATGCGGCATAGGTGGCGTCGAGCGCGATTCTGGCCATGCGCGGTGCTCCCGTGACCGTGGGCGCTAGTCGGGCAAGTGGCCGGCATTTCGCAGATTACCTTCCAGCCGCCGCAGGGTCGTCTCTAATTCTCTCACTCCTGCGATGACCCCGCGAAGATACTCTTGAGATGTTTTTTTGGAGGTGGATTTAGGAATGGCCAATTCCGCGCAGCCTTGGATGGCCGTCATGGTGGAGCGAACGGAGTGCAAATCCGCAGCGATCTGTTGGTCAGTACGCGAAGGGGCGTGGTGTTGATGGAGCATGGCCAAGGATTCCTCCACGCAGCGGCGGAGATCGGAGGGCACAAGGCCACGAGCAAGGATGATGCCGGTGAGAGCTTCGTTGCGAAGGGTTTTCTGGATGCTGGGACTATTTTGCGGGAGTATGGCCACGGATGGAAGAGAGGGATTCGACTGGCGCAGCCACTGCATGGATTCCAGATCGTCGCTCGAACTCAGAACAAAGAGGAAGGCCGCGACATTCTTTTTCTGCGCCAAACGAAAAGCTTCAGAGCCGAGAGGAGCAGGGACAATTTGAAATTTTCCCCGCTGCGGAAAAGCGTGCGCAAGGCTTTCGAGAAACGAGTTTCTCTTGCCCAACAGAAGAATGCATTTTCGAGGCCGTGCGGGCTTCATTTCCTTAATTCGTATTCGCGGAGTTTACGGTAAAGAGTCGTTTTTCCGATACCCAGGAGGCGTGCGGCAAGAACCTTGTCGCCGCCGGCGGTATCCAAAGCGCGATGAATGGCCTGGCGCTCCATTACCTCCAGAGGAATGACACTTTCCGGGGCACTGGCTTCTACAGAGCGAGACGGATGCTGCAAAGAGGATGGGAGATCGGCAGCCTGGATGACAGGGCCGGAACCTAGCGTCATGGCACGCTCCAGGCAATTTTCCAATTCGCGCACATTGCCGGGCCAGTCGTAGGCGATCATGAGATCCATGGCTTCAGAAGACAGAATCCATCGCGCGCGGCGGTGTTGAGCGTGTGCAGAACGCGCGAGGCGTTCAATGATCTGCTCGGCGAGCAACGGGATGTCCACACGACGCTCCCGAAGCGGAGGCAAAACGATGGAGACCACGTTCAGACGGAAATAAAGGTCTCTGCGGAAAGAGCCTTGTTCCACGGCAGTTTGGAGATTGCGATTGGTGGCGGAAATGATGCGGGCGTGAAACGGGACGCGGCGAGTGCCGCCCACAGGACGGAATTCTTTTTCCTGAATGGCCCGCAACAGGCGGGTTTGCAGTTCCACGGGCAATTCCGCTACTTCGTCGAAAAAGAGAGTCCCATCGTCGGCTGAATGGAGCAGTCCGTCTTTGCTGTGAGTGGCTCCGGTGAATGCTCCGCGGACGTAGCCAAACAATTCGCTTTCAATCAAAGTGGGAACCAGAGAAGCGCAGTCCACTGGAACGAAGGGCTTGTCGTGCCAGGGGCCGTGATCGTGGATGGAGCGGGCTACAAGCTCCTTGCCGGTGCCGCTGTCGCCTGAGATCAGCACGGGAACGCGGCTGGCCGCAACGCGCTGGATCACCTTGAAGACTTGCTGCATCTGCGGAGATTGGCCAATCAACCGGCCCAAACCATGAGAGGACCGGAGGCGTTCGCGAAGGAGGTTGTTTTCGTCTTTCAGGCCCATGTTCTCCACCAAACGGCGGAGGACGACGTTCAATTCCTCCGGGCTGAAGGGCTTGACGACGTAATCAAACGCCCCCAGTTTGATGGCGCGGACAGCGGAATCGATGCTGGCGCAACCGGTCATGATGACGACCTCTACGCGCGGATTGGAAGCTTTGATCTTTTCCAGCAATTCCATGCCGCCGAGGCCAGGCATTTTCAAATCACTGACCACAATGTCAACCGGATGCTGTTCGAGAATGCGCAGCGCTTCCGTGCCGGAAGCAGCCATCATGGGTTGATAATCGAGAGCAGACACAACGTCGCGGCAAACGTTGCGGACGAGCTCCTGGTCGTCCACGATCAGGACGGAAATTTCTGCTGTATTAGTAGGCATCGAAGACCATAAACGATTCCAGCTTGCCGGACCGGGGATTGGCGAAAACGGTTGAAATCACGGTCAAACAATTCAGAATAAACAATTTGAAGCGGCGTCGCAGGGCGACGGAGATTTGCTTACTAAACAAAGCAAATGTCTAACAGGGGGATTTTATAGTTGAGCAAGTGGAGGGGAGTTAAGCACGGTCGATGTTCCGCAAGCGATCTGCGGTGCGGAACGTATAATGCAGGCCAGAAGCGATAGTCAGAGCCGCAGTAACATAGATGCTTGCATTCTGCAGCCAGTGGACCCAGGTGACAGGCTCAAACTGAACGAGCAACGTCAAAAGCACGGTTGCGATCTGGAACATGGTGCTGATTTTCCCTACATAGCTGGGAGGAAAGTTCTTCAGGGAAGTGGTCAGAATGATGACCAGCGCGGTGATGAGCATGAGCACATCGCGGCTCAGGATCAGGATGAGCAGCCAGAGGGGAATCAGGCCGGCAACCTGCAATGTGATGAAGGCGGAGGTGAGCAGCAGCTTATCGGCGATGGGGTCCAGAAAAGTGCCGAGAGCGGTCTGCTGCCCCAGTCGGCGAGCCAGCATGCCGTCCACGCCATCACTGATGCCTCCCAAAAGAACCAATCCGAAAGCGGTGGGATACTCTTGGTACAGGATAGCCAGAATCACAAACGGGATGAGGATCAGCCGCAAAAGAGTGATCTGGTTGGGAGCGTAAAATACCTGTTTGAAGTACGTCATGACAAGTTTTCTGTATCGATCAACATTCCATCCCGCATGAATAAAATTCGCGAAGCCACAGAGGCAGCCTGTTTGCTGTGGGTGGCCAACAGCACCGCACAGCCCGACTGGCTGATGCGGAGAAGCAGACCGATCACCGTTTGAGCATTGCTGTCGTCGAGGTTGCCGGTCGGCTCATCGGCCAGAACCAGAACCGGATGATGAACCAAAGCCCTGGCGATGGAGGCGCGCTGCATCTCACCGCCAGACAATTGATGAGGATAGGATTGAGCTTTTTTTTCCAAACCAACCATTTCTAATAGCTCAAGGATACGACTCTCCTGCTGGCGCGAATCTTTTTGGCCGCCTAACAGCAGCGGCAATTCGACATTTTCCGCGACGGTCAGCGTTGGCAGAAGATTGAAAAATTGAAAAACAAAACCAATCTTCGTGCGCCGGAGACGGCTCAGGTCCGCATCGTTCAAGCCCCGCGTGAGCTGCTGATCGATAAAAACCTCGCCGCTGGAAGGCAGGTCAACAGCGCCGGCCAGATTCAGCAGCGTGCTCTTGCCGCATCCGCTGCGGCCCACAACGGCTGTGAAGGAAGATGGCTCAAGCGCCAAGCTTGCATCCCGGAGAGCAAATACCTGGTTGCCATTCGCCTGATAGATCTTGCTGGCCCGGACCAACTCGACGACCGCAGACAAGAGCATTTGCCTCCGCTCTTATTGTACCAGCCGACATGGGAATAGATGATTGCAGGAGGAATACGAGAGAAAAACCGGGAAGAATCATTCGTCGCCGGAGTCATTCGATTGCTGATGCGGAACCAAGCAGAGGCCGGTCGATGCAAGCTGGCAGCGAGCGAATTGCGCCCATGCGCTGTCGCAGTCCAGCTTCAGATAGGCCACCCAATAGGTCCTTGCTTGGCCATGCATTTCCAGCTTTTCATACAGCAGGGCAAGGTTGAAGAGAGGATCAGGATAAGCGGGGTTCAGGCGGAAGGGTTCCTTGTAATAGAGCATAGCTCTTTCTGTATCGTGCAACTCATCATAAACGTTTCCCAGGTTGAAATGAATCAAAGGAAATACCGGGTCCCTGGCCAACGCCTGCCGGTAACATTTTTCCGCTTCGTCCAATAAACCAAGCTTGAAATAAAGCGTGCCCATGTTGATATAAGCGCCGACTGCCGCAGGATGCAGAGAAATAGCCTTCTGATAGGCACGGAAAGCTTTGGGAATTGTCTCTTTCTGTTGTTCGAAACGGAGCGCCGCATGAAAGAAACGTTCTGCTTTAGTGGAGCGAGGTTCCGGCTGATCAGGAGGACAACCGACGGGCCGCAGAGGGAGAACTTTGGAATGCATTAGGGAAGCATCGGGACAAGATATGTAATCAAAGAGAAGCTGTCCGGTGGCGGCTTCCATATACTTATCCTGAAAATGAATGGTGAGTTTGTTTCCGGATGAGCGGAGTAGAAATTCGGACCAGGGGTTTTGAATATCGCCCAGCCTGGATTTCAGCGCTGCGCAGGCGGAGCGAAGTTTGGCCGGGGTAAATCCCTGGCGGCGCAAGGCAGTAACGGTTCGAATGGCTGCAAGATCAGAGAAACTGTAATGTTGCTCACCGCCTGAATTGATTGAGGTTTGCGAATCGGAGATCGAGGCCTGCGGTATAAGGCCGAGCCGCTCCCACGCAGAAAGCTGGCGTGGACTGACACCGAGAATGCTTTGAACTTGCTTTCTGGTAAAACCTTCCTGGAAAGTTGCGACCTTCGGCACTCCCTATTCCTTTCCGTTTATATGGACCGCTTCCGGGAAATCATAATCAATTTAGATTCGTTGAGCAATAAAGATGTTGACAGAGCTTTTGCGCGGCCCGGATAATTCAATTTTGGCGGTTCCGCGAGACGGGCAATAAAGATTTTAGTATATTGTATAGAAACAATGCTGGCAGGTATTGATCAAAAAGTCTTCGGACGAACAAAGGGATGCAAGCATCCTCGATGAACGATAGGGAGGAAATATGATCGGGAAGATATCATTGATCCAGATGGGGTTGCTATTGCTGACAGCGAGTGTGTTTGTGCCGCAAGCAATGGCGCAGAAGGAGCGTAAACCAGGCATGTACGCAATATTTGAAACCAATCAAGGAACCATCGTTTGCGAGCTGTATGATAAACAGGCTCCGCAAACGGTGAAGAACTTTGTGGACCTGGCAGAAGGGAATAAAGAATACAAGGACGCAAAGACCGGGGCGATGAAGAAAAGCCGCTATTACGATGGAACCACCTTCCACCGCGTCATACCGCAGTTTATGATTCAGGGCGGAGACCCCACGGCGACAGGAACAGGCGGTCCGGGTTACAAATTCAATGATGAAACCACACCCGATCTGAAATTCGACAAACCAGGGCGGCTGGCGATGGCCAATAGCGGGCCGAATACTAATGGCAGCCAGTTTTTCATCATGGAGGTAGGCGGGGCAGCTTACAGTCAGCAGATGGACGGCAAGTATTCCATATTCGGCCAAGTCCTGGAAGGAGCAGACGTGGTGAAGAAAATCGCCCGCGTTCCGCGCAACCCTAGCGACAAGCCCAATGAGCCGGTGGTATTGCAAAAGCTGACGATTGAGCGCGTACCTCAAAAAGCGGCTGGCATGTAACAGAAACGGCTGCACCGGAATGAAACAAATCGCCGGAACAGCATTAAAGAAGAGCGATCCACTCTCCTCGAATTCCTGCAATCAATGCTGGAAGCGAGAAGCCGGATCGCTCTTCTTTTTTCAGCGCGGAAGTGTATGCTTCTTAACAAGCCATCCCGGATGAAAACAGTAAACGATTTTAGGGTATTTATAATAGGGATTGGCTGACCAGCAGATAATGAGCACGGAAGAGTTGAATGAAACATCGGAATTTCATCGATGAAACTTCGGAGCGTGAGCCGATCACCGTTCTGGTGGTGGAAGATGAAGCCGCCATGCAGATGGTGCTGGAACTGCGTTTGCAAAAGATGGGTTTTCAGGTGGTAACTGCGGGAGACGCAGACGCTGCCGAGAAAATCGTGGAATCGAAACAGCCAGACATAGTATTGACGGATATTGTTATGCCGGGGCGGACTGGGCTGGAATTGCTGAGCGTCCTGAAAAAGGGGGATGCGCTGCGTTCGGTGATACTGATGACCGCGCAAGGAACCATCGATATGGCCGTGGAGGCGATGAAGAGAGGCGCACAGGACTTCCTGACCAAGCCGCTTGATTACATGAAGCTGGAGGCGGTGCTGCAAGCTGCACGGCGGGATGTAATCGCAAAGCGAGAGTCGAGCCGCATCGAGGCGGTGCTGGAAGAAGAATCCAGCCTGGGCGGATTGATTGGCACAAGCAAGCCGATGCAAGAGGTGCGTGAGACGCTGAGAACAGTAGCCGCTAGCGATGCCTGCGCGCTGCTGACGGGAGAGAGCGGGACTGGCAAGGAAATGGCCGCCCGCGCGATTCATGAACTCAGCCAGCGGGCTGGAGGACCATTTATTGCAATCAACGCCGCAGCGATACCGGAAACACTGATGGAAAGCGAAATATTCGGGTCTGAAAAGGGGGCCTACACGGGATCGGTCATCGCGCGACCGGGCTGTTTTGAGCTGGCGCATCGGGGGACATTGTTTTTGGACGAAATCGCGGAGATGCCTGCCGGCTTGCAGCCCAAACTGCTGCGTGTGCTGGAAGACGGGAAAGTTCGGCGACTGGGAGGCCGAGAAGAACACGTTTTTGATGTGAGATTAATTGCGGCCACAAACCGCGACCCGAATCAAGCGATCCGCCAGGGCCAGTTACGAGAAGATTTGTTTTACCGGCTGAATGTCTTCACGATTGCTCTGCCACCATTGCGCGAGAGAAAAGAGGACATTCCTTCTTTGGCGCAGCACTTTCTAAAACTATTTAATTCCAAGCATGGCACCAGCGTAATCGCGCTGCGTCCTGAGGCGCTCGATAGGATGCTCGGCTATGGATGGCCTGGGAATGTCCGGGAGTTGAGAAATGTGATGGAGCGGGCAGTGATTGTAGCAAAAGGCGAGTGGATCGAGGTGACCAACCTTCCGCCCTACCTGAGCCAGCCGAAAGAAGCCCGCGAAGGAAAAATCCCTATGATCGAAGGGGCTACCGCAGCCGAAATGGAAAAAGAACTGATCCTTCGAACGCTTGAAATGACCGGCAACAACAAAGCGGAGGCGGCCAGGCGTTTGGGGCTGGACGTGAAAACGATTCGCAATAAGCTGAAGTCGTACGGGTTGGGGTAAGGGTTGGGGAAGCTTCAGGGCAGTTTCTGGAAATCATGCAAACAACCGATTATTTCTTATTAGCGGACGGTCGCTTGCGCGCAGGCTGGCGCATGGCGTTATTTCTGGCATTTTTCGCGATTTTCTCGATGGCTATTGATATGGGGATTTCCATTACCAGCGCGGAAATTTCGTTTACGACGCAGATCATCAGCTTTGCGACCGCAACAGCAGCAACAACATGGTTTGTGATGCGATTTTTCGAGCAGCAACCTGTGTGGGCTGTTGGGATCGCATTGCAAGGAAGTTGGAGGCGACATGCCTTAACGGGAATGATCGGAGGGGTTTGTGGGGTGGCCTTTATTACGTTGATTGCGTGGGCTACCGGCACGGTGGAGTTTCAGTCAGCCGAGAGCAGTCCAGCCGGTACGTTATTATTCATGATTCCGCTATTTGTAATTTCCGCAACGACCGAGGAATTGCTTTTTCGCGGCTACCCTTTTCAAAGACTCGTCGAAGGGACGAACGGTCTGGTAGCCATCGTTGTTGCTTCCCTCTTGTTCGGATACTTGCATAGCAATAACCCGCACGCCACAGACCTCAGTATGTTGAACACGGTGCTGGCCGGAGTGTTGTTTTCAGTGGGCTACTTGAAGACAAGTGCTCTGTGGCTGCCGATGGGCTTCCATTTTTCGTGGAACTGGATGCTTACTGTTTTCGGATGGCCCGTGAGCGGATTGGAGCTGGCCCGCATGCCGTGGCAAGTTGAGGCTGCTCAAAATAGCGTGTGGCTGCATGGCGGCGACTACGGCCCGTAAGGTGGAATATTGGCAACGGTAGTTCTTATGGCTTGCATTGCCTTCTTAAAACCCTTGCAATTGGTGAAGCAGTCACAGCACGGAATTTCTGAAAAATCTGCTGATCCTATCGATGAGAGTTATACCCCTCCCCAATAGCTGCTGCTATTGCCCAAAGCTTCGGTATTTTCAATTTGGACTTGCATCTCTAATGGCTAGCCGTACCTCATTCATTCTAAAGGACAATATATTTTACCGGGGAAAATTTACCGGTTGTCTCGGAAATTGGAGATCAGGCTGAGAAGTACGCCTGTAAGATGCTGAAAAATAAGGATAATAATTACCGGGAAAGTGGACTCCCAATTGCTTGATCTTCATCGACGCAGATTTTAAATGCAAACAAATTAGGAAACCGGTCAACGGGGAGGGTGAAATGAGACAAATTAGCAACAGCAAAAAAATGGCGACTATGGCGGCACTGATTTTGGGCTTGGCCATAACAGCAGGCGGATGTTCTACAAAGAAATACGTGAGAACAACCGTGGATGCGAAAGCCGCGGAACTGTCGGCGCGCATGGATTCAAGCGATGGCCGGATTCAGTCAAATACCAGTCAAGTAGAGGAATTGAATACGGTGGCGCGGGAGCACACCAACCAAATTGGTGGTTTGAATTCTGACATCAAATCAGTCGATGGCAAGACCCAGCAAGCCATGAATGTGGGTCAAGCAGCCCAAGGCACGGCAGACAAGGCGATTCAACACAATGCCCTGCTGCAACAGGAGTTCGCCAACCGCAACAATTACCAAGTTGCTGACGAAGTGAAGATTTTGTTTGGGTTTGATAGCGCCAAGATTCAAGAAACGTATCTTCCGGTTTTGGATCAAGTGGCCGAAAAGCTCAGCAACGATCCTGACGCATTGGTCGTAATGGAAGGCAGAACCGATGCCACCGGGAACGACCTTTACAACATTCAGCTAGGAGAAAAGCGGCTGGATGCCGCACTGCGGTACTTGGTTGTGGATAAAGGGGTCGCCATGCACCGGGTGTACAAGATGAGTTTTGGCAAAGCACAGCCCTTGGCTGCGAATGAAACGCGAGAAGGACGCGCAGAAAACCGCTCAGTGATTTTGCAAATACTGAGTCCGAAAGCCGGAAGCACTCAAACCATGTCGAGCAACGCATCAACTGTAAACCGTTAATGCCGATGGAGTGAGCACTGGAGGATGCCATGACCGAAGAGAACAGACCGCAAGCTCAGAAAAGCATGGAAGAGTTGAAAAATACTGCTAAGAGGGCATTGGCAGACGCAGAACAGATCAGTTTTGACGTTGAGCGCCTGGAACTAGAACAGATAGTACAGCGGAAACAAACAAGGCGGTTGTGGGCGTTTGGGTTGGGATTGGGTGTAGCGATTGTTGCGTTTACCTGGTTCAGCATTCCTCTTTGGAAAGAGTCTAAAAAACTTGTGGCCGCTGTGCCTGCTGTCCGGCAAGCGATTGAAGAAATCGACAAAAAAGCTGAGACGACTAGAAAGGAACTCATTGAGCTGTCTGGTCAATGGGATGGCGTGCAGAAGAAAATATCGGGATTGGAAAAATCCGTGTCTGCGCAGGTCGCGGGCAAGATGAAAGCTCTGCGGGATGAAGTTGCCCAAACGTCCGACCGGCTTGCAGAAGAGATGGATAACAGAACGGAATGGCTGCAAACACGGCTCAGCCGGCTGGAGTCTAATGAACAGGCGGAAAGAACGCGCTTAATCGAATTGCAGAATGAAGTGTCCTCCCTGCGCTGGCAATTAGGGCGGCAGATCGCTCAGGACCGGCAGCAGGCGGAGAAAGAAGTTGTCTCCTTGCGGAAGCAATTGGGAGACAACCAGCAGCAAGTGGATGGAATCGCCCAAAGGCTGCAACGGCAACGGATGGATTTCGAGCTGGCTGTCGAACAGGATTTCGAAATCGCCCCTGGGATGATCCTGAATGTAGCGGGTACAGACAAAGGATTCCAGCGCGTGAATGGATGGATACGATTAGTGCCGGATGGACGAACGCTTTGGGTGCGGGAGCAGGGCATACAGCAGCCGCTGTTTTTTTATACACCGCAAGGGAGCCTGCCGTTTGAGCTGGTATTCACGCGAGTTACCGATACAGGCGCTGTGGGTTACATCCTGATGCCAGACGAGAAGGCATTGCAGGCTGGAGAAATGACATCCGAAACCAATTGGAGTGCGGCATTGACGGAGAAGCCAGTAAAGGATATTGGTCTGCAATAAATGCCGTTGATTGCAGTGATTGCTTTGAGGAAATGCTGAAAGGTTTAGACGAAATGAAAGCATCCAGGATCAATAACGCGGTTGGAATAGCAGCGATGCTGTCCTTGGTCGGTTTTGCGTGGTTGGACCACACGGTTTCCGTGGAATTAGCGGAATCAGAGCCTGACGGCCAGACATTTTTATCGATGCTGGCAGCGTGGAATAAACCAATGCTGGCCGTGCCTGCTGGAACGAAGCTGTCGATCCAAATGGAGCAGGCAATCCATGCAGATGGAAGCGCCGCCGGGCAAACTTTTGCGGCCGTTCTTTTGGAACCCTTGATGGTCGGCCAACAAACACTAGCCCCTGCGGGCAGCCGTGTGCAGGGTCTGTTGACCGAAGTCACGGCCGAACCAGCGGACACTAATGGAAATTTCCAGAAAGCACGCCTCAGAATGGTCGTTCGGAAACTGTTTGTAGACGGACGGGAATATATTTTAACGACACTGCCGCTTTTGTCGGAAACTGTAGTCCCAAAGACCGGCTTTATTCGAACGGCCAACAACGCTCCATTGGAAAATGGCATGGACACGCGATTTATTTTCACGCTATCGGATCCTCTTGAATTACCTGTTTACAAAAGATCGAGTTAACCCCACCCACACAGGGAAGAGCAATCAACTCCCTCGGCTCTTCCCTGGATCCTTTTCCTTCGAACACGACTTTTCCCGCTCAAAATTATCCAAGGTCGTTGCAGGAATCCCGTGCATGTAATCGATAGCGCACTGCGGTTCCATTGCCATGTTGCATGCAAACTTGTTTGGCGGTTGTAATGCCCCCTATAATGGGATGAAACAACATGATCGGCTCCCTTCTATCCAAAGTAATCGGCACGAAGAACGAGCGCGAGCTCAAGCGCCTGTGGCCCAAGGTGCAGGAGATCAATGCCCTCGAATCCGCCGTGCAAAAACTGACCGAAGCGGAAATGCGCGCCAAGACGGAAGAATACCGCGCGCGCCTTCGGGATGGCCAGACAGTGGATGAACTGTTAAATGAGGCGTTTGCCTTGGTTCGAGAGGCAGGACGACGTGCGCTGAACATGCGCCATTTCGACGTGCAGTTGATCGGCGGGATGGTTTTGCACCAGGGGAAAATCTCAGAGATGAAAACCGGCGAAGGCAAAACGCTGGTGGCGACGCTGGCGGCATACCTGAATGCGCTCGAGGGCAAGGGCGTGCACATTGTCACGGTCAATGATTACCTGGCGCGGCGCGATTCCGAATGGATGGGCAAGCTCTATAAAATGCTCGGGCTGACCGTGGGCGTGATCGTGCACGACCTGGATGACGCGCAGCGGCGGGAGGCCTACGCATGCGATATCACCTACGGCACCAATAACGAGTTTGGCTTTGACTACCTGCGCGACAACATGAAATTCGATCTGAAGGATTACGTGCAGCGTGGCCACCATTACGCCATCGTGGACGAGGTGGATTCAATTTTGATCGACGAAGCGCGCACCCCGCTGATCATCAGCGGCCGGGCAGAGTACACAACACCGAGGTATTACAAAGAGCTGAACCCAATCGTAGAACGGCTGGTTAACAAGCAGCTTGGCATCGCCAATCAGTTGGTTGAGGACGCGAAGAAATTGCTGGCATCCGATGATGAGGAGAGCGGACTACGCGCGGGCCAGAAATTGGCGCAAGCCAAGCGCGCCGCTCCAAAACTGAAATCGCTGATGGAACTGCTGGAGAATCCCACAGTCAAACAAGCTGTGAACCAGGTGGAGAGACGGCTCAACAACGAACTGGAACGGGAACTGACGGAATCGCTCTACTTCACCGTGAATGAAAAATCACACCTTGTGGACCTGAACGCATCCGGACGCCTTCAACTGGCTCCTGCCATGATGGATGATTTGGCGAAGGCGGATTTGAGCTGGCAACTAAATGAAATTGAGAATAACGATGCGCTAACCGCAGAAGAAAAATCGCGGGCCATGAAAGAGGCTCAACAGAATTACGATTCCTTCTCGATCCTGGACGTGGACGACCAGATTCGGAAGATTGAAGACTTAGAGGATCTAACCGCGGAGGAAAAAGCGCAGCTCATCGCTCGCGTGCCAAAAATCGCGGAGCAGCGGTGGTCGAAGAACGATGCGATCCGGCAATTGCTCAAGGCTCACATCCTTTATAACAAGGATGATGAATATGTGGTGATGGATAACCAGGTCGTCATTGTGGATGAGTTTACAGGGCGGCTGATGCCAGGCCGGCGATGGAGTGACGGCTTGCACGAATCCGTTGAGGCGAAAGAAGGGGTCAAGATCGAAGCGCAGACGCAGACCCTGGCTACGATCACCTTCCAAAACTATTTCCGAATGTTTAAGAAGCTTGCCGGCATGACCGGCACGGCTGAAACCGAGGCCGCGGAATTCGAAAAGATTTACAACCTGGAAGTTTCCGTTATCCCCACCAATAAGACGTTGCGCCGGATCGAGAATCCCGATGTGGTCTTTCGCACGGAGCGGGAGAAGTTCAACGCCGTGGTGGAAGAGATTCAGGAGCTTAACGAAAAAGGCCAGCCGCTGCTGGTGGGCACAACCTCGGTCGAAAAGTCCGAGCGGCTGAGCGCCATGTTGAAAAAAACAGGAATCAAGCACGTGGTGCTGAACGCCAAATACCACGCCAGCGAGGCGGAGATCGTGGCGCAGGCGGGACGCCTAGGCTCGGTGACCATCGCCACCAACATGGCCGGGCGCGGTACCGATATTCTGCTGGGCGGCAACCCGGAATTCATGGCCCGCGATACTCTGCGTAAACAAAGCATCGCTCCGGAAAGCGCGACGCCGGAACAGTGGGCCGAAGCAGTAGCGAAATTCAGACCTTCAGTGGAAGAAGAGCGCAACAAAGTAATTGCCTCGGGAGGCGTGCACATCATCGGAACGGAGCGGCACGAATCGCGGCGCATTGATAATCAGTTAAGAGGGCGTGCCGGGCGGCAGGGCGATCCTGGCAGTTCGCGCTTTTATTTGTCTCTGGAAGATGACCTGATGCGCATTTTTGCGAGCGACCGCATCAGCAGCATTATGAAAAAGCTGGGCATGGAAGAAGGCGTGCCCATCGAGTCCAAGTTGATCAGCAACCGCATTGAGGCCGCGCAGAAGATGGTCGAGGGGCGCAACTTCGAGGCCCGCAAGCACCTGCTGGAATACGACGACGTGATGAACAAGCAGCGCGAGGCGATTTACGGTCTGCGCCGCCAGATTCTGGAAAGGCCCGATCAGAAAGAATACATTCTCAGCATTGTGGACGAGGTGGCAGACGAGATTATTGCGAAGCACTGCTCCAAGGATGTACATCCCGGCGAATGGGACTTGAATGCATTACGCAGTGACTTGATGACGCAGTATGGCCTGGACCTGCGGCATGATGCGCTGGACCTCTCGCAGATGAATTATCAAGAGGTTGCCGAAGCTCTGATTTCGCGATTGCACAAAAAATATGATGAGAAAGAAGCGCTGTTCTCTTCGCCCGTGATGCGTTTTCATGAGCGCATCATCATGCTGCAAATCGTGGATCAGAACTGGAAGCACCACCTGCTGGCCATGGATGAACTGAAGGACGGCATCGGCTTGCGCGGTTATGGACAGAAAGACCCGCTGGTGGAATACAAGAAAGAATCCTTCGAAATGTTTCAGGATATGATGAACCACATCGATGAGGAACTGCTGCGGTTCCTTTTCCTGATGCAGCCGATTCAGGAAGAAGAGCAGGTGAAGGAAATGGAGCGACGGCAAAAGCGCCAACAAGCCGATTTGATCCTCCAGGGAGCCGATGATGGCTCGGCGCAAGAAAAGAAACCGGTGGTGCGATCCGGCGACAAAGTCGGCCGCAACGATCCTTGCCCATGCGGCAGCGGCAAGAAATACAAGAAGTGCCACGGCGCCGCGGCGTAGTTAAAACTAATTTCCCGATTATCGCCCGATGATCATTCACTCTAAGTCTCCCGCGCGCGTTGACTTGGCCGGCGGAACGCTCGACATCTGGCCGCTCTATCTGTTTCACGAAAACTCCCAGACCGTGAACTTTGCGATTCGCTGTTTTGCCCATTGCTGGCTCAAACCTCGTCAAGACGGCGCGATTGAGTTTGTATCGCGCGACTTAAAACTCCGTGAAAAGTTTCCCTCTCTGGATGCTCTGAAAAAAGCTAAAAGCTTCCGCCTTTCTCTACACGCCCGTTTGACAATCGAGTTCGCACCTGCCACTGGATTTACTCTCGAAACGGATTCCGGCGTCCCGGCTGGTTCCGGGCTGGGCGGTTCCTCGGCTCTGAACATTGCCATTTGCGGTACTCTGGCGCGTTTCCTCGACCTTAAACTCAGTCCTGCAAAACTCATTGAGGTTGCTCGCAATGTAGAGGCTCAGGTGCTGCAAATACCGGCAGGCGAACAGGACTACTACTCGGCTGTATTTGGCGGGATGCAGGCTATCCATCTAACACCGCACGGAGTGCAGCCGGAGAAAATTGTCGTCAACGCCGATGAATTCAGCAGCCGAAGCGTGTTGTGTTATACGGGCCAGTCGCGGAATTCCGGGATCAATAATTGGGAGGTTTTCAAGGCGCGCATCGATAAAAAAGGGGGCAAAGAGAAAGTCACGCGGCATTTTGATCGTATTGCCGCCATCGCTTCAGACATGCGCCTGGCCCTGGAAACAAAGGATTGGGAACAGGTCGCCAGCTTATTAAACCAGGAGTGGAGTGCCCGCAAGAAAAATCATCCTGGCATCAGCACTCCAAAGATGGAGCAACTCATTTCAGTGGCTCGCCGGAACGGAGCGCTGGCGGCCAAAGCCTGCGGCGCTGGTGGCGGGGGATGCATATTTTTCTTTGTGAAGCCGGAGTTGAAAGCTGTAGTGGAGACTCAGCTCAAGAATGCAGGAGCAATCCTGCTGGACAGCCGCATGGCTCCACGAGGCCTTACCATCAGTAAAACTGCCTAGAATTTTTCCCAATAATTCGGATTCACCAATAACATTATTAAATCGACGATACGAACTGCTTCCGGGTCGCGTGCGTAGATGTGCCTCGAAACAATCTCTTGCCTAGCATTCCTTGTGGGATAATTCGGAAGCAAGGTCCTCCATGAAAATCGCAACCAGAATCGCTGCCGGATATGGTGTGGTGATTGCCCTGATCCTGACTGTTTTGACCTACCAGATGGTGCTGATTTACCGAATGCATTCGATCAATCAAGGGCTTTCAGGGATCAACATTCGCGCCAGCATCCTGGCTCTTGAGTTGTTGCGCCAAACAGACCAAGTGGAGGAATTCGCCCAGAAATTCGCAGTCACCGCAGATACTGGATACGCAGCGCAGGGCGAAGAGATGCGGAATGCTTTTGCCCACAATTTAGATGAGTTAATGTCGCTTCCTCTCTCATCCGATGAGAAAAAGGCTACAGAAAAACTTGTCGAAACATGGCGCGAATTTTCAAAAGCGGCCATGGAAAGCGCCAGCGATATGGGCGCTGCGGCGACGGCGGGAGAATCAAGTATCTCCAGGCAAATCCAACTACTCAACGCAATCCGCAACCAGACTCAGGCGGTTATCCAGGCTACGCGCAAGGAGATCGAATACCAGGTGGCCCAGTCTGCCGGCGCCAGCCAGCGTGCGCAGAGGATTGCGTGGATGGCCGCCATAGCTACCTTGTTGGTCAGCCTGGGAGTTTCCTACGTTGTTGTTCGCTCCATCTCGGAGCCGCTGGGCGAACTAACGGAAGGGACTCGCGCGGTAACGGAAGGAAAGTATTTTTACCAACTGGACTCCAGCGGCGAAGACGAATTGGCAACGCTGGCTGCCAGTTTCAATGAAATGACGCGCCGACTCGGCGAACTGGAGCAGTTGAAAAAGGACTTCATTTCGCACGTCTCGCACGAATTGAAATCTCCTTTGGCTGCGATCCGGGAGACCCTGCGATTGCTGATCGAAGAAATCCCTGGCCCGCTTTCCGATCAGCAGAAGCGATTAATCACGCTGAGCCTGCTAAGCAGCAGCCGCTTGTCGTCCATGATCGGAAACTTGCTGGACCTGTCGCGGATTGAAGCTGGAGCAATGGAATATGAGTTCCGAAAGCAGGATTTACGGGAGTTGGTGAAGACCTCGGTCGAAGAACATGAAGTCCTGGCGAATGAGCGTAATATGCGCTTGACGCCGGTCTTGCCCGAAAATCCCTTGCAGGTTTTCTGCGATGGCGACCGCATGCTTCAGGTCGTCGGTAATTTGATCAGCAATGCCATCAAATATTCATCGCCAGGAGGTTCCATCGAAGTCGTTTTGCGAGGCTTGTCGGACATGCCAGAAACAATGCCGGAGCGCTGGAAGAAATCGCTTGGAAAGCTTCGATCCGCCGCCCCGCCCAGTGAGAGTTTTGCTTTAATTACGGTTGCCGATTCAGGTCCTGGAATCTCCGACCGGGAAAAAGAAAGAGTTTTTGAAAAGTTTCACCGGGTAAGAGCATCCAATATTTCTAATGGTGGGAGCCTCTCTGCGCCAGATAGCAGAGTGCAGACGCGAACCAAGCAGACAGGGGTCGGGCTGGGACTTGCCATCAGCCGCAATATCATCGCAGCGCACCGGGGCGCGATTTGGGTGGAGGATCATCCATCGGGAGGCAGCATCTTTTGCATCCTGCTAGCGACGGAAAACGTTGCAGAAGAAGCGCCACTGCGGATGTCATCGCCGATTTAAAGAAATGGCGCGTGCGGCAATTGTGCGACAATTTTTTCAGGTGCGATTACTGCGTAGGTTTTTGCTCGATTTCCCAGGCGCGCTTTTCAACCTCGGCGGCTTCAGAGTATCTTTTCATCCTGCGCAGAAGGCTTGCATAGTTCGTCAGGCCTGCGGCAACGCTGGGGTGAGACGCACCAAGAGTTTCTTCCAATATTTCCAGCGATCGCAGATAAAGCGCTTCGGCCGATTCATATTGGCGCTGCGCCTGGTAAATCATCGCTAAATTATTCAGTCCGCGGGCAACGGCAGGATGTTTTTGGCCCTGAGTTTCTTCCGTAATCCGCAAAGCTCGCTGGAAAAGCGGTTCGGCTTTTGCGTAATTCCCCTGGGAAAAGTACATGGCGCCGAGAT
>MEKX01000132.1:0-794 GCA_001767075.1 Acidobacteria bacterium RIFCSPLOWO2_12_FULL_54_10
ATCCTGCGACGTTGCACCAGGCCCAACGCCTTTTTCGCCAGCAGCGGGAACAGGCCCAGCAAAGCGAATGAGACCAGCAAGCCAGGTGAAATAATCCCTGACAGGCTTTCCAGTTGCGCCAGCTGCGTACCCGCGTTTACATAGACCAGGGTCCCCGCCAGCATGCCTGCCTGGCTGACCCAGTAAAAGGTTCCGGTCCGGATCGTCGTTAATCCCATCAGTAAATTGATCAGAAAGAAGGGAAAGACCGGCACGAGGCGTAGCGTGAACAGATAAAAGGCGCCGTCCTTGCTCATCCCTTCATTGACCGCATGCAAGCGGTTCCCGAACCTCGATTGGATACTATCGCGCAACAGATAACGGGCAACCAGAAAGGCCAGCAGTGCACCCAGGCTCGAGGCAAAGGAGACGATAACTGTACCCCACAAGAGATCGAAAAGCGCACCCGCGGCGACCGTCATCACTACGGCGCCCGGGAGGGATAGCCCGGTCACCAGGACATAAAACACAAAGAATATGCCGGCTATCAACAGCGGCGCCGCCGCACGCGAGGCTTCGATTTGATCCATACCGGCTTTGAGTGCTTGCAGACTGAGAAGCCGGTGTAAATCGGTCAGGAAAAAGGCGCCGATCAGCATTGCGGCCAACAACACCAGCAATAATTTTTTCATGCTGTCCTATTCTTTCAATGCGCCGCCGCAGCTGCTACCCTGTCCAGCGGTGCAACCAAAGCAATGGTCAGCAACATATATCGGCTTGCCCGCCGGGTCTGTCCGCAAAAGATCCCGCAGGTG
>MEKX01000132.1:811-8032 GCA_001767075.1 Acidobacteria bacterium RIFCSPLOWO2_12_FULL_54_10
CATCCAGGTTCGCCGGGGAATAATTGTCCTTCAGGAGTTGGATGTAATCATGAAATTGTCCCCTGGAAATGAGCATGGAACCGAAGCGCTGAATGGGCATGTTGGTCAGGGCGTATAATTTGTTGAACACGATACCAAAATGATTGAACAGCTCGCGTTTGTAATCGGTTTGCAACTGTTGCTGTTCAGGCGGCAGCGATACCCCCTGCGGGTTGTATACCAGATTCAGTACCAGCCCGCTGCCTTCCTTCCCGTAGCCCAGCGCATTGAGATTTTGCAGGGCGGAGATACTTTTTCCAAATACCCCCGTCCCCCTTTGCCTATCTACATTTTCCATGGAATAACAGGGTAAAGAAGCCACCACTTCCACCTGTTGTTCGGCCAGGAAACCGGCCAGATCCTCCTGCCCCGGTTCCAGCAGGATGCTCAGGTTGCACCGGTCGATAACCCGGATCCCTGCAGCACTCACCGTCGTCACCAACTCACGGAAGCCATCATGCAATTCGGGGGCGCCACCGGTCAGGTCAAGCGTTCCAATCCGGCGCGCTTTCAGTACAGGAAGGATGAGATTCAGCGTTTCGTGTTCCATCATCTCCTTGCGTAACGGTCCCGCATTGACATGACAATGTATGCAGCTTTGATTACAGCGGTAGCCGAGATTAACCTGTAGTATTTCGAGCCTGCGTCTGTGGATGGGTGGAAAATCGGTCAATTCAAGTAACGGCAAGGTAGCGTGCATGGAGAACTCCTTCTGTTCTGGTAACTCGGGCGGACCATATTCCCCTTTATAACCATTCGTCGTCGAACCGGGGACTGTACTTACAGAAAACTTTCATGTGATGCCCGGCTATTCAGCTGGGATATTCAATTACATGTTAAAACGAAGGTGCAAATACCCTTATATCCTATATTCTTGAAACGGATCTGCTAATGAGCTTCAGACCCTCTTTTCTTCGTTCCTGCCACCAGGTAATCACCGCTGCAGGGGCCTGCGGTCGGCAGATGAAGTACCCTTGAAATTCATCACAACCCAGTTCCCGAAGGATGTTCAATTGTTCTTCCGTCTCAATACCTTCGGCGATAACCTGGATATCCAGATTATGGGAAAGATTAATTATCCCGCGTACAATAGAACAGGCGCGGGAGTCGGTAGTCAGATTATTCAGGAATGATCGATCAATCTTGATCCTGGTTACGGGAAACTGCCTCAGATATTGCAGTGATGAATAACCCGTACCGAAATCATCCAGTGCCAGCTCCACACCCAGACTACGCAATCCGGCGAGGGTGACCAAGTTGGTTTCAAGATTATCCATCAACATGGATTCTGTTATTTCAAGTTCCAGATAACGCGCTTCAAGCTTGTGTTTTACGAGAGTCTTCTCTACCTGGGAAATGAAACCGGGTTGCTCGAATTGCAGTTTTGAGACATTTACTGCGATTGTAAAATTAGCATATCCGGTGTTCAGCCAGGCGCTGATCTGACGGCATGCTTCATCCAGGACCCAGGCGCCAAGAGACACGATCAAACCGCTTTTCTCGGCAACAGGAATAAAATCCCCAGGCGGCACCAATCCCGTTAAGTTGCGGTTCCATCGGACGAGCGCTTCAAAACCAATGATCTGGTTGGTAACAGCATGTAACTTGGGCTGATAATGAAGTAAGAATTCCTGCTTTTCCAGACCGCGCCTCAAGGCAGCCTCCGTATCCAGCCAGACCTTTTCAGCATTGATAATCTCCGGGGTTATCGGTTGATAACCCTGGCGGTATTCTTCCGCGAGGCAACCCTGCGCGGCATATGCGCCACTCAATAGTTCGTCTGCGGTTATTGCATCATCCGGGCAGAAAATGGCGCCGATCGCAGTGTGCAGGTAAAATTCCCGCCGCTTGATGTTCAACGGCCGGGATACCTCTGAAAGCAGGTTTTCACTGATCCTCTGTGTTATCGCACGTAACTCGTTCTCATTCTTTGACCTGAGTAATATGACATATTTTGCACCATCAAGCCTGTACAGCCGGCTTGTCTGCACATGCAAATCAGCAGCCTTTTCAAGAACGCCATTGATTCGATTGGCGACCATTCCGAGCAGATTGTCGATCATGACCTGACCGGAATTACGGGCTAATATCTCGAATTTCAGGAACCCGATTGCGATAACGCTAAACGCAAAGCCCTGGCTGCTGATCCATTGTTCGCAATCTTTCAGGAAACTATGACGATTGGGCAGACCAGTGATGGCGTCATGGTAGGCAATATAATGGAGTTTTTCTTCCGCAAGTTTTTGCTCGGTGATATCGTTGATATACAAGTGTACGTGTCTCAGACCGACAGGTTTGTAAAATCTTGCGTGGAATATATGGTCGTGTAATTGATATTCAATGGTTAATGACCGTTCTGTGGAAGAGACCAGTGTTTGAATATGACGTTTGATATCCTGAGGAAGAATTGTTGGCTGGTCCGTATCAATTTTTTCTGCGTAGCGATAACTGGAAGGATTGGCATAGATGATCTCTCCATCGTATCCCAGCGAAAAGGTCGGATAAGGACTGTGTTCGGGAAAAAATGCCAACCGCCGTCTCTCCGCATCTATGCGCAGTACACTCCGGGTTACAGATAAAACCAGAACCACGGAAACCAGGGTAATAAATACAAACCCGAATACATAATTGCTGATTTTCTCCAGTTCAGTTTCTACCTGTTTCTGTGTCTGCAAACTTCGATTGTTTACCATCTGGAATATCCTATCAAAGGCGGGTATCGCCTCCTGCCCGTATTCACTCATACTGGCGAGAGTTGTTCTCGCGGCATCCCAGTCCGTCCTGTTGGTGTTGAGGATTTTATCCAGCCGTTCCCTATCTTCGGAATAACCGGAATAGGTCTTTCTCAATGTCTGGAAATCTTCATTATCACTGAAGGATCTGTTCAGGTAGGTTATATCTTCTTCAAGAGTACGTCTTATGAGCGCCAAACCGACAAGTGCTTTTGTCCTTAATTTTGTGGCGTAGTATTCATACATTAACCTTTCATGTTCACTGAGATTTGCTCTCAATGAGAAAAGATGATGGAGCGTGTACACGTCATCGCCGGTGAAACTGGCGAATGCAACTGCAATCCTGTCGGTGGTGCGATAAATGGACCAGCACAGTCCCGCTGACAGCATGCAGATGCTGATGAATGTGAGAAATAATTTGGTTTTATAGGTCATCTCATTAGTACACTCCTGATCCAGGATTCATGTTCAGTAGTCGTCATACCCACCAGGTTTCTTACATCAATTAATCCCAGCATCTGCAAAAAATGGTCGGTTTGTATTCACTATCTGTTGGTTGAAGACACCAATGATGTGGTTATCCACCATGGTGATTCGTACTCAATCGGTGGCAGGATTGATTAATTCGCGAACAATCTGGATGTCTATTCCTTATTCAGATAGGCATATCTGAAAAATTACAGAGCGCAGATAAGCGATGGCGAGAACGTTACGGAAGGATATGAAGTTATATTTCCGGAGGGACAGGCAGGATAATTATGAGCTGATTGATCAAAGGTGTTATTTATCTGACTTGTCTGGCGATTCATTCTTGCCTTTGGCGTAGGTGCGGGTAATTTCCCGTAACAGATTCAGTTGCTTGCCAAAATTACGGCACCCGGAGCAGAGCATGACATGTATCCTCGTTATAATTCTGTATTTCAAGGAAAGCTCGTATTCCTGTGAATCCGATAACAGACGAGTGACCTGCCGACAATTCATCATCGACGTTCACCTTTCAGAAACCATCGATTTTCGAGACATTCACGTAAATGCAATCGCGCCCGGTACAACTGGGTATGTAAATTACTCAAAGAGATGCCCTCGCTCTTACAGATCTCATCGCCCTTGCATTCCAGGAATTCCCTCTTCATGAATAGATGTGATTGATTCCCCGGCAACCCTTGCAGGCAGGTTTCAAACACCCTCCAGAAATCCTCGTTCTGTACCGCAGCCATCGGGCTCGACCAGTTGGCCGGTTGTTCATCGGTCTGCCAGGAACCCCGGGCATCGAATAGTGTATCCTGAATATCCTCTACTTCGCTCTCTTCCCGGTCGGGACTGCGTTCTGGTACATATTTCCTTTGCCGATGAATATCGAAGATCTTGTTTTTGAGGATCGAGAAAACCCAGGTTTTGAGGGCGGAACGTCTACCAAATGAACCTGCATTCTTTAATGCCCCCGCAAGCGCCTCCTGTACCGCATCCTCCGCGAGGTGCTCATCCGGAAGTCGTTGTATAGCGTATTTAAGCATCTGCGAACGAAGTTCAGCTACAAAAGCGGGATTGGATAAATCACTTTGTATATCTGTCGTCATCGATTTTTTTACTTTTATCTAAGTGGATTTAATTCCCCATATCTTGCTGCGATTTGATAGACAGGCTCCAGTATATACTCCATCAGCTTGTTGCGGGGTAGCTAATTTGAACGTAGTTTTGGTGCGTAATCGGATTGCTGAGGCCTTGCACGCATATCATCGCCATATGGAGAATATTATTTCATATGGCATCATCCGGCATCTGCACGATAACAGTCTCGCAGATATTGGATAAAACGTTTGCATAGTGGCGATTGTGTTCTGTTGCGATCGGCAATCAGCAGAAAGTTCCGCTCAAAGCGTAATCCCTGAAGCTCGATTACCGCCAGGATACCGGCCTCCACTTCCTTTCGAACCGCTCGTTCCGAGATGATTGTCACACCGAGCCCGGCGATGACGGCTTCCTTGACCGCCGTTGTGCTGCCGAGGGTCGCCGTGACCGGCGGCAGTTCGATTTCCCGGGTTGCCAGAACGGCTTCGAATAATTTACGCGTACCGGAACCCTGTTCCCGCATGATAAAAGGATCGCGGGCGATTTCATCTGCCCGGATACGTTTGCGTCCAGCCAGTCGGTGACCGACCGGGACTACCAGTAACAACCGGTCATCCCATAATTTTTCACAGGAAAAATGTTTATCCGCCGGACGCGCCCCGACGACGCCGACTTCGACATCGCCGTTATGTACGTAATCCATGACTTCAGCGCTGTCATGGATACGCATGTTCAGTTCTATCTGCGGGTATTCGGAACAGAAACGAGGCAGCAGTTGCGGCAACACGTATTCCCCCGGAATGGTGCTGGCGCCGATATTCAGGGAACCGCGGACGACACCGGCCAGTTCGGCCAGTTCCAGATGGATTGCCGCCTTGTGCTCAAGCAGTTGTCTGGCAAGCGTGTAAAAACGCCTGCCTACCGAGGTTGTCCTGATTTTGCGTGAGTTTCTGTCCAGCAGGCGCATCCCAATGGCGTGTTCCAGGTTGGCGATACGCTCGGAAACTGCAGCCTGAGACAAGTGCAGCACCTTGGATGCGGCGTTGAATCCCCCGTGATCCACTACGCTGATAAACGCCTTTATTTGCCGCAGATCAAATTCCATGATTTCAGTCTGGCTGATAACTGGATTCTATGTTATCGAAAATACCAATTATATCAATAAAATATTTTATGGTAGATTCTGCACCCGTCAGATTGCTTAGCCCTCTGTCGTGCCAATAACACCGAGATGGGATTCCCCGTTGCAGACGATTAGTGGCACGTGCTGTTTGTATTACCACCAACTAACGAAGAGTCTCATGAAGAATAAGCTGATAACGCTGTCCGCCCTCCTGTGCATGGGTGCCATTGTTCCAGACATAGCCAACGCTCAGGAGGATATCGCAGTCTTAAAGCAACGCATTGCTGTACTGGAGGAGCAGAATCAACAGATACTGCAACAACTCGCGCAACTGAATGCCGAACGCAAGGACAAGCAACCGGCACAGACGCCGACGCCTGAGAAACTGGAAGAGGTTACCCTGCCTGCAGCCGTGGTGACCGAAGGCAACAAGAGCCGCTTGAGTTTTTACGGCTTTGCGCGGGTCGATGCGATCTACGACGATTCCCGGCCAAACGCAGCCCAGTTACCGACGCATATCCTCACAGAACCCCCCGGCGCGGCAAATAACGACAATTTTACGCTGCATCCTCGCCTGACCCGCATGGGCCTGAACTACAACGGATTGAATATCGATCTACTGGGTGGATCGAAGATCAGCGCCAGGATCGAAACCGATTTCCAAAACGGCGGCAGCGAATCCCGGGCGATCATGCGCTATCGCCACGCCTATGCGAAACTGGACTGGGCCCATAGCTCGCTGTTACTCGGCCAGACCTGGGATATCATTTCGCCCCTCTACCCAACTGTTAACCCGGACACGATGATGTGGAATGCCGGCAACCTCGGCGATCGCCGCGTGCAGCTCCGTTACACCTATACACCTAACAGCAGTTTTTCGTTTACTGCCGGACTCGCACTGACCGGCGCCGTCAACATGCAGGACCTCGACGGTAATGGAGTGCGCGATGGTGAGGATTCCGGTACACCGCATTTTCAGGGACGCGCCGGCTATAAAACGGACCGCTTCTATGTAGGTGTCTGGGGGCACTATGCCCGTGAAGAGACCGTTACGGCTTTTAATGGCGCCACCGACTTTGCCAGTCACTCGGTGGGGGTTGATTTCTCCATACAGCCGCTGGATCTTTTTTCTGTGAAAGGCGAATTCTGGACCGGCAGCGGTCTCGGCGATGTCCGCGGTGGTATTGGCCAGTCGATCAATACACTGACGGGTCGTGAAATTGACAGTACCGGCGGCTGGATTGAGTTGGGATTCAAACCAGCGTCTTCTTAATCGGTGAGCGCCGGCTGGACCTATGACAATCCCGATAATGATGACTTGACGGCAGGCTCGCGAAAACTGAACCGTGCCTGGTATGTCACCAATCAACTGCGCCTGGCGCCCTCATTCCTGTTTGGACTCGATTACCTTTACTGGACAACCAACTATCTTGGTTTGCCGGAAGGCACCGACAACCGACTCAACTTCTACAGTGTTTATACATTCTAGTCCGATGTACTATCCGGAGCGTTCATGCATGAAAATCATACGTGTCATCGTCAGCTTTGTTTGTCTCCTGGTTTCCCTGGGCGCCGACGCCCAGAGCAGTGCGGCAGGTAACACCCTGCGCTTTACTGCTATCCCGGATCAGAATACAACAGAACTGACGGAGAAATTCCAGCCGTTCGCTGATTACCTCGGGAAACAACTGAGCATGAAAGTCGAATATGTGCCGGCACGCGACTATCAGGCGACCGTGGAAATGTTCCGCAACGGCG
>MEKX01000133.1:0-126 GCA_001767075.1 Acidobacteria bacterium RIFCSPLOWO2_12_FULL_54_10
GTTGGTTCTTCGGAAGGGGTCAATCCCTTTTGCCATGGATGAGTTGCGGTGTGTTGACCAAACGCGAGCGGTGATAATCGTGATTCCTGACCAATATCGCTGGAGGAAGGAGAGCGTAGCGCAATC
>MEKX01000133.1:289-10091 GCA_001767075.1 Acidobacteria bacterium RIFCSPLOWO2_12_FULL_54_10
TGGATATTTCTTTGGGAGACGACAAAATGGCAACGGACAAAGTAGCAAGCAGCACATAGAGGAAGAAGGACGGGCGTTGCATAGCGACCCCCTGAATATTATTTAGGCTTACTAAATAGCTGAATTGTCTAACACCAGAATCATGCACGTCAATCTGAAAAAGGATTATAAATTTCTAAAATCACCTGGGACGTTTCAATCGCTTGGTTTCTGTCGCTTCCTGCGCTCGCGGATATCTTGCAGACGTTTTTGAAATGCAGCTTCCAAACCTTGATTGGTTGGCTGGTAATAATACCGCGATTGTAAGCGGGGAGGGAGGCAGGGCATAGCGGAGACCTTATCTTCCAGGTCGTGAGCGTATTCGTAGCCCTTGCCATAACCTTCGGTTTTCATCAGCGCTGTCGGAGCATTGCGCAGATGGAGCGGCACAGGATCGCTTTCCGTGGTTGCGAGGTCCTGCTGAACGGCGCTATAGGCGGTATAGAGACTATTCGATTTGGGAGCCAGAGACAGATAAATGGCTACCTCGGCCAAGGCCAGCGCGCCTTCCGGAAGCCCGGAAAAATGGATTGCCTGCATGGCTGCAACAGCGAGTGGAAGAGCTTGCGGATCGGCGAGGCCAATATCTTCGCTGGCCATGCGAATGAGGCGGCGCGCGACGTAGAGCGGGTCTTCGCCGGATTCGAGCATACGGGCGAGCCAGTAAAGAGCAGCGTCCGGGTCGCTGTTGCGCACGGATTTGTGCAAGGCGGAGATGATATTAAAATGCTCCTCACCGGCCTTGTCGTACAGGAGCGATTTGCTTTGCAAGGCGGCGTCGAGGATGGCTTCGGTGATGCGGATGAGGCCGTCCACGGGCGGCGTACCCTGCACGGCGACTTCGAGAATATTGTAGGCGGTGCGGGCATCGCCGCTCGAGAAGGCGGCGATGCGATGGAGGAGCGGCGCAGGAAAATCAATATTGATCTGGCCGAGGCCACGGTCTTTGTCATGAACTGCGCGATGAAGGAGCGCGGATATTTCATCGGCGGTCAGAGGTTGCAGGCGATACACGCGGCAGCGCGAAAGCAGCGCGGAGATGACTTCAAAGGAAGGGTTCTCGGTGGTGGCGCCGATGAGAATGACGTCTCCCTTTTCGACGCGGGGCAGAAAAGCATCCTGCTGCGCTTTGTTGAAGCGGTGAATCTCATCGACGAACAGAACGGTGCGGCGGCTCGAGCGGCGCAAGCGCACGGCGGATTCCATGACGGCCTTGATTTCCTTGATGCCGCTCATCACGGCGCTAAAGTTGACGAATTCGCTGCGCGTTCTGCTGGCGATGATTTGCGCCAGGGTGGTCTTGCCGCAGCCGGGCGGCCCCCAGAAAAGCATAGAGGAAAGCTCGTCGCGTTCGAGCTGCGTGCGCAGGGGCTTGCCCGGTGCCAGGAGATGCTGCTGGCCAGCGAACTCATCGAGCGTGCGCGGGCGCATGCGGTCTGCGAGCGGGCGGGAAGGCTCCTGAGCAGCAGCGGAATCGGAAATGGGGAACAGGCTCATGCAATTCCTGAAGATTTCTAATCTACGATCATATTTAATTGGGATCGCTGGCGAGAGATTTCATAAAGAACCACGGCGGCAGCGGAAGCGACATTCAACGATTCCGCACGAGCGGTCATGGGTATCGTGAGAAGTTCGGCGGCCTGCCAATGAGTTCCAAGGCCATGCGCCTCCGAACCGAACACGATAGCGACCGGGCGAGTTAGGTCGGCGCGGGGTAAGTTGAGGCCGCCGGAAATGGTTGTTGCGAAGGCATGGATTCCGTTCTTTCGCAGGAATGTCAAAGTCAGCGCCGCTGTCCATGCGATTAAACAAGGAAGACGGAAGAGCGCGCCAGCGGAGGCTCGGAACGCTTTTGCGTTGAAGGGATTTACGCTGCCTCGGTTTAGGATCGCACCAGAGGCTCCGAAAGCTTCAGCGGATCTCAAGATAGTTCCCAGATTGCCAGGGTCCTGAATGCCATCGAGAACCAGCAGCAGCGCGGGTTTTTTAGTAATCAGGTCCGCTTCGCCCCAGCGGGGCTGCGCGGCAAGGGCGAGGATGCCTTGGGTGGTTTCCGTGGTGAGCAAGGTGTCGAAGACTTCGGAGCCGACGGCGATCAATTCCGTTTCCGGCGGGCAGCGGCGAATCAGATCCCGGAAGCGTGCCTGCGATCCGTCTCGCACGAGCAGCTTGTTGATGGCGGCGCCGCTTTCTATGGCGTCGGCGATGAGGCGCGGCGTTTCCAGCAAGACCAGGCCGTCGGCGCAAAGCTCCTGCGAGCGGACCATCTTGCGAATGGTTTTCAGAAGCGGATGATTGCGGCTTGCGATCTCGCGGGCTGGATGTGGATTCGCCATGACCTATTGTAAGCCGAGCCGATGACGGCGTGGATACGATGTTACGAAGCGAGGAAAGATATAATGCAATCATGACGGAAATCATCCGGGTGGATGCGACGGCGCCGGACATGGGCGCGCTGAAAAAAGCGGCGATGTTGCTGCGGCAAGGCGAGGTCGTGGCGATTCCGACGGACACGGTGTACGGGCTGGCGGCGAATCCATTCGATGCGAAAGCCGTGGAGAAGGTGTTTGCGTTGAAGGGGCGCGCGGAGATGGCTCCGTTATTACTTCTAGTCGATTCGGTGGAGATGGCTGCGGCGCTGGGCAAAAACCTGCCTCAAAAATTCTTTCGATTGGCCCAACAGTTTTGGCCGGGTCCGCTGACGATGGTGGTGGAAGCATCGCAGGAAATTCCATCAAAGGTTACAGCAGGAACTGGAACCATCGGATTGCGATGGCCCGCTGCGGCGATCCCGGTGGGATTGGTCCGCGAGTCAGGCTTTGCGGTGACGGGGACGAGCGCGAACCTGACCGGGAAGCCGGCGTGCATTGCTGCGGAGGAAGTCGCGCGCGAGTTCGGCGAACGTTTGCAAATGATCCTGGATGGAGGGCCGAGCCGTGATCGAATGGCTTCGACTGTATTGAGAATTTTCGATGACACATTTGAAATGGTCCGGGAAGGGGCTGTTTCGCGAGAGAAGATTGAGTTGGCGATCCGAGGCTGAACGGAAATTACACAACCCAAGAAAATGCGTGGACGAAGCGGGAGCCAGCAACCGTGGTGAACGTAACGATTAACGGGAAGGTGACGGAGTTAGTCGGATGCGGCACCGTGCTGGAAGCCTTGCGCACAGCGGGCGTGGAAGTGCCGACGCTGTGCCATGATCCGCGATTGAAACCTGCGGGCGTTTGCAGATTGTGCATTGTGCAAATCGATGGGGAACAGCGTCCCGTTACGGCGTGTTCGACGCAGGTCGAAGACGGGATGCGCATCCAGACGCACACACCGGAAATTGAGCACTTCAGGCGTCATATGCTCCAGATGCTGCTCCAGGATTATCCCGCTGAGATGATCCGCAGATTTCCGGAAAAAGAGTTTCATCGCTATGTGCGGGCTTACGAGCAGGAGCAACATGCAAAAAGCACCAGCGATCCAGAGCTGAAGGACGATTCCCACCCGTACATTCACGTGGACATGTCGCAGTGCGTGTATTGCTTCCGCTGCGTGCGGATTTGCGAGGAACTGCAAGGGCAGTTTGTCTGGAAAATCCACAATCGAGGAGATTCGACGCGCATCGTGCCGGACTCGGGCACGACGTTGCTCGCAAGCTCGTGCGTGAGCTGCGGAGCGTGCGTGGACACCTGCCCGAGCGGCGCGTTGGAAGACAAAACGCTGCTGCACCACGGTGTACCCACGCGATGGGGAAAGACCACGTGCCCCTATTGCGGGACGGGGTGCGAAATGAACGTCGGCACACGGGGAAACGAGATTGTCACTATCCAGCCGGTGTTGGAGGCGCCAGTCAGCAAAGGGCATTTGTGCGTGAAAGGGCGGTACGCGTTTGCCTTCCAGAATGCTCCAGACCGCGTGACGCAGCCCATGATTCGTGAAAGCGGCGAATGGAAGGAAGTGTCGTGGCCGGAGGCGATTGGAACCGTGGCGGAGAAATTGCGCGAAATTATCGAGCGACACGGGCCGGATAGCGTGGGAATGCTGGGATCGGCCAGAGCGACGAATGAAGAAAACTATGCGGCGCAGAAATTCGCACGAGCAGTGATAGGAACCAATAACGTGGACTGCTGCGCACGCGTGTGCCATGCGCCTACAGCGGAGGGGATGAAACAGATTCTTGGAACCGGCGCGGCGACGAATTCGTTCGACGACATTGAGCTGGCCCAGACCATTATGGTCTGCGGCGCGAATGCAACGGAGAACCATCCGATTGTTGGCGCGCGTATCAAGCAGGCAGCGCTATGCGGTATTCCGTTAATCGTTATAGATCCACGGAAGATTGAGCTGACACAGTATGCGGCCGTACATCTGGCGTTGAGGCCCGGCACGAATGTGCCGTTGTTCAACGCCATGGCGAACGTCCTGGTGGAGGAAAATCTGATCGATGCGGATTTCGTGCGGGAGCGAGTGGCAGCGACGAATGAGTTTTGGGAGTTCATTCGCGCCTGGACGCCGGAGCGGGCGGCGGAAATTTGCGGAGTGGATGCGGAACTGATCCGCAGCGCGGCAAGGCTCTATGCGACAAAGAAGCCGGCGATGTGCTTCCACGGCCTGGGACTCACGGAGCATTTGCAGGGAACGGAGAGCGTGATGGCGCTGGTGAATCTTGCGTTGCTGACGGGCAGCATCGGCATACCCGGCGCAGGCATCAACCCATTGCGAGGCCAGAACAACGTGCAAGGGGCGGCGCACATGGGATGCGATCCCAAAAATCTGACGGGCTTCTTGCCGCTCGAAAAGGGCCGGGAGGCGTTCGAGAAAGTTTGGCAGGCCAAAATTCCCACGCGACCGGGTTTGAATCTGATGCAGATGATGGACGCCGCTGCTGCCGGGCACTTGAAATCGTTGTGGGCCATCGGCTACGACGTGCTGTTGACCAATCCCCATCGCGCGGAAACGCAGAAGGCATTTGAGAAAATCGATTTCGTCATTATCCAGGATTTATTTCTGAATGAAACGGCCAGGGAATTTGGCCATGTGTTTTTGCCGGCGGCATCGCCTTTTGAAAAAGACGGCACGTTCATGAACGCGGAGCGGCGCATCCAGCGCGTGAGAAAAATTCTGGAGCCGGCCCAAGGTTGCAAGACGGACTGGGAAATCCTGTGTGACGTAGCGCGCGCCATGGGGAAGGCGGAACTGTTTGCATATGGGGCAGCGGAGGAGATATGGAACGAAGTCCGACAAGTGTGGCCAAAGGGGAAGGGGATTTCCTACGAGCGAATCGAACAAGAAGGATTGCAGTGGCCTTGCGAATCCGAGGAAAGCTCCGGCACGCAGCGTTTGCATGTGGATGGCTTCACGATTGGCCCGCGAGCCAGTTTGCAGCGAATCGATTACACACCAACTCCGGAAACTATTAACGAAGAATTTCCATTCGTGCTGGTGACGGGCAGAACGTTGTATCAATTCAACGCGGGCACTATGACGCAAAGAACGCCGAACGCAGAGTTGTATTCTGCGGATTATCTGGATATTTCACTAGAGGACGCAAGTCGACTGTCATTGGCTGACCGCGAGATGATCCTGCTGCGCAGCCGCTATGGACAAGCCCGCTTGCCAGCGCGGATCAGCGCGACAGTGAAGCCGGGGCTGCTTTTTGCGACGTTCCACACGGTGAAGGCCGCAGTAAATTTTGTAACGGGGAGGATGCGCGACCGGCATGTACAGACGCCGGAATACAAAGTGACCGCCGTGCGCATAGAGAAAATGCGGTAGTGGGTCAGTTTGAATCGTAGGTTGAATTGTCACCTACACGGTTGATAAACACATCGCCGTTACTCGCGGGTAATCGAAATCTAAATCAGCAACTTCCGCGAAGGGGACTTCGGAGCCGCTTCACAGAATTCAGGTCTAAGCACTTAATGGTTTTCTATGCGATTCACTTTTCGACTACTGTTTTTAAGATTCGCTCCCACAGGGCCTCGAACTGAACCTCCGGTTTCGCTGCAGGATTGAAGAGTCCGGTGACGGCGGCAGAACTGTGCGAGATATACGCGATCAATATCTCCTTGGTGATTTCCTTATCTGGTTGTGAGGCGGACATCGTATTCTCCTTATCAGGTTTAGCTTCGCTCCATCTTACGCCAAGAACGCACCGATCGTCGACACCTGATCGGGATTCTGGCTTCCATTTTAGGCGTTACACGCGGATTGAATCAGGATTCTAAATTAACTTTTTTGCCTTCCGGCAGTTGTAATTATGCACCCATTGAGGGAGCAAATTAATTGAGTTTCTGCGATGGAAATGTTGCTGCAACCACTGGGTTTCAAAGGAGATTAGTCGCGTTTCATCGGATAGGCCCTGTGTGGTCGGCTAGTGTTTAGAGACCCCCTGGCTCGCAATTAAAACTAACCCACTACCGAAATTGCGAATCTGAATCTTCAGGAAATAAAAAAACCAGCATCTCAATTTGAGATGCTGGCTGAGAGTGTGGTTGGCTGGAGCGATTTACGCACCAGCCGATTGATTGCTATACCTTCGTGACTTTTTCTGCTTGCGGGCCTTTCTGCCCCTGGGTGATCTCGAACTCTACTGCATCACCCTCCTGAAGAGTGCGGTATCCTTCACCTTGAATAGCGGAATAGTGAACAAAAACATCTGTCCCGCCGTCTTGGCCAATAAATCCATAGCCCTTCGTGTTATTGAACCATTTGATTTTTCCAGTAACGCGCGACAAGGTATCTTGCTCCTCCTTTTCCTTGCTTACAGACGGTTGATGGGCAGGCCGACGGGACGAACAGCCTCGTTCAGGTTAAAGGCCATAAAAAAACACCAGGAGGGAGAAATCCCTGCTGGTGGCAATCGAGCACTTTTCTTCCGCGGAACACTAGCACCCTCAACTCCGCATGAATTTTACTGAGAGCGCTCTGGCACTGTCAAGGGAATTTGCAGTATAAAAGAAACAGTTGGAATTGGCAAAACCGCGTGGTAGTATGGTTACTATCAAGAGTATTTTGAGCATTTTTCCGCCGGGTAGGGGGGAGAAATTGCGGGTACGACCGGGGATTTCAGCAGCCGCATGATGCGGAGAAACTGCTTGAGGCACCCAATATCTTCACAAAGAATAGGGGAACTCCATGAGAAATAGTTTAGCGAATCGATGGATGATGGCCGCATTTATGGCGCTGGTTCTGTTGCCGGCTGGGATGCAGGCGCAGAACGCGACGGACTTAACGAGAAAACTGGATCAATTGAAAGCGTATCCGGACGTGGTGTTGGTGAACGCAAAAATTTACAAGATCGACACAGGGATGACGCAGGCGCAAGCCTTGGCCGTGAAAAATGGACGCATTCTAGCGATGGGGACGAATGATGAGATTCGGTTTCTCGCCGGGCCAAGCACGGAAGTGATCGACGCCAAGGGCCGGTCCGTGCTGCCAGGACTGATTGATTCCCATACGCATCCGCACCTGTGGGCTGTGGAGCATTGGTTGGGTGGCGAGGGAGATTTTTCCGCCAAGAAGTACAACGATCCGCAATTGCAGATTCATTATGCAAAAGGAAATGACCACGCAACCATCCTAAGAGAATTGGAACGAATAGTCCGCGAGAGAGCGCAGACGATGGGACCAGGAAAGTGGATATGGGTGAATTTGTTCGGAGGCAAGGACCTGCCGGAGAACCGTAAAGTTAGTTATGGATTATTTCCAGCGCCAGGCCCAGCAGGTGGTGGAGCAGCGGGGGCACCTTTAACACGGCAATTCCTGGATACACTGGCACCGAACAATCCGCTGATGGTGATGGTCGGAGAGGCCATCGGTCCTGCCGCCAACAACACCAAAGCCAAGGATGAAATGATGAAGTACCTGGGAACTGAGATGGTGGGCTTGCAAGCACGGACCTCGGTAACCTATGAAATCCTCTTCCGGAATCGGCTCGAAGATGCGGCGGATTTTATCAAGCGGGAAATTCTCAGCTGTCTATCCCCTCAGGGGATCACCACTTTCGGCAACCACTACTACGGTTCCCCCAACATCATGAAAATGTACAATCTGCTCGATCAGAAAAAGGAATTTCCTGTCCGTTGGGCGTGGTACATGGGTGGTCATTATGGAAAAGTGGGAAGCAACGACGATCCGCAGATTGCTGCCTATTTAGCTACTCTCGGTGATTTCAAAAAGATTGGAGGCGATTATATTTGGAACGCTGGGATGGGCAATGAAGGGTGGGAATGGGGACCGCAAGGCAAGGGGGGCATCGGCACCTGCACCGGAGCGAAACCTCTGCCGAACGCCAATCCCAGAGACATGTATATGCCCTGCGAGCAGATGATGTCCAACGTCGAGCAATATGGCGGCTACCAGTATGTCAAAGCGGCACTCCAGTCTGGCCTGCGGATCGGGTATCTGCACCACTACAGCGACGGAACTTTCGATGCCTTGTTCAAAGTCATTGAAGATGAGATTGCAGCGGGCCGGATCACCCTGGATCAGGTGCGTGCCCTGCGGATCAGCACCGAGCATAATCCCATGATCCGACCGGATCAAATGGCGAAGATCGGTAAATACAACATCATGCCCGGTTTCAACGGCTATCAGGTGCAGGGGGATATCAAGGGCGGAGCTTTCTTGAAGAATTACGGAGAACAGTACATGACCTGGATGGCACCCATGAAAGGCGTCATGACCGCCGGTGGGCACCCCGTCTTCAATACCGATGCTCATCTGTACAAAGTGCCTCCGGAGTCCAAGGACATGGACTACCCAGAACAGTGGGATGGGAACATCTGGGGGTTCCTGGAATTCTTCGTGACCCGCAAGATGCCCAACGACGGCATTACCTATGCCCGGAACGAAGCCATGGATCGTCCCAGCCTGATGAAGGCGGCAACAATCTGGGGAGCCGAGCAGGTCTTGAATGAAAACAATATCGGCTCGCTCGAGGTCGGCAAACTGGCTGATTTCGTTGTGATTGATAAAGACTTCTTCACAATTCCCGAGGATCAGATTCACACGATCAAGACCATGTTGACGGCTGTGGGAGGAAAGACGGTTTACAAGGCTACAAACTATTAAAAAACAGCCTGGCTTTTTCCCGGCTAATTTCTTCGCTTTAGAAAACTAGAGCGAGGGAAGCAGCGTGGGAGAAAATTTGGGGCAGTTCTCAGGGCGCGAAAATTGGGCTGAAAGGCCTGATTTTCGCGCATTTTTTTATTTTAACGTTTAGGATGTGTCTGAAAGAAACGTTTTTTGCGACAAAGCTGTCGGACCCTTGACATGGATGGTACAGGCGTGTACGATAGATTTGCTTGGGGAATTGTTCTTTGACAATTTGGTTGAACGTACAGCATAGCAATTGATTCTGCGAGTGAAGCACAGCGGTCGTCTCAGTAAGATCGGAACATCGCGGCGCGCAAGTGTCGCAGTGAACCAATAAGTTAAACTGAGAGTTTGATCCTGGCTCAGAGTCAACGCTGGCGGCGTGCCTAACACATGCAAGTCGAACGAGAAAGTCCCGCAAGGGATGAGTAAAGTGGCAGACGGGTGAGTAACACGTGGGTAACCTGCCTTGAAGCGGGGAATAACCCTGGGAAACCGGGGCTAATACCGCATAATATCCTGTTGCGATGGCGATGGGGTTGAAAGCTGGAGACAGCACTTCAGGAGGGGCCCGCGGCTGATTAGCTAGTTGGTGAGGTAACGGCTCACCAAGGCGAAGATCGGTAGCCGGCCTGAGAGGGCGGACGGCCACACTGGGACTGAGACACGGCCC
>MEKX01000134.1:0-114 GCA_001767075.1 Acidobacteria bacterium RIFCSPLOWO2_12_FULL_54_10
TTCTTGGCCTTCATGGCCTCCATCCCGGCATCGAACTTTCCCGTGAGCGCCTGGCGCTTCTTGATCGCTTCGTCGCGCTCGGCCGCGGCCTTCTGGATCGCCGCCATCTGTTCC
>MEKX01000134.1:183-3801 GCA_001767075.1 Acidobacteria bacterium RIFCSPLOWO2_12_FULL_54_10
TTTTCCTGCTGGAGGTCGATTTCCACGTTGGCAGGCTCGCTCATGCGGGTCTGGATGCCGCCGAGTTTAAATGGCTGGCCATTCTTCTGCACGACGGATACGCTGAACCGGCCCAACGGCAAACCGGCGTGGAAAAATTTGCCGTTCTTGTCGGTCTTGACCTCGTAGTGTCCCTTGATGTCTTCCCGGTCAATGGAAACTACGGTGTTGGCAGCGGGTTTCCCGTCCTCGCCCTTGACGACCCCTTGCATTTGGCCGAACTGGGCCCGTGCGGGTTGGGCGCTTAGCGCGAGCAACAGCCCGATAATTCCCATCGCCAAAATGAAATTCTTGCGCATCTAAATTTCTCCTCTCCACCGCTCTTTATAATGATAACGCGGGCCATCTGCCGGAGTCCAGAAACGCGGCTCTCCGGCGATCTGGATTCAGCAAGCACATACCTCCGTCTTTACACTGCCCGGCGGGAAGCGAAACCAACCCGATGGCTATAGGGGATCACGTCTTCCACGCCGGCTTGCTCGAAAGCACGCAGGCGGAGCACACAACTGTCGCAGGTACCACAGGCCTTCTCACTGCTCCGATAACAAGACCAGCTTAAATGAAACGGCGCCCCGAATTCAATCCCCTTTTTTACGATCTCCTGTTTTCGCATATGGATCAGCGGCGCCACGATTTCCACGCGCGTTTCCGGCCGCGTCCCGGCCTCGATGAGCCGGTTGAAGATGCGATAGTATTCCGGCCGGCAGTCCGGGTATCCGGAACTGTCCGGCTCGACGGCTCCGATATAGATTTTTCCCGCTCCGATCACCTCCGCCCAGGAAACCGCCGCCGCCAGGAAGTGCGCGTTCCGGAAGGGCACGTAGCTGGCGGGGATGCCGGTCGCTTCCAGGCCTGCCCTGAGCGGAGTCGAAGGGTCTGCCTCGCGTAAGGGAATTCGAGGGTCCGTCAAGGCCGAACCCCCGATGCGGCTCAAATAGGATTGGTTCACGACCAGCCGCTCGGCAAGCCCGTAATAGTCGGCGATCTCCATAAAAGCGTGATGCTCGCGTGCCTCGGTGAGTTGCCCGTAGGAAACATGCAAGGCCGCCAGCCCGCACTCCCGCGTTGCGATGGCCGTTGTAACGCAGCTATCCATGCCGCCGCTTAAGAGAACGATCCCTTTGGGCTTGGTCATCCCGGTTTCCATTTCATACCCCCTGAGTTGCCGGGTCCCAAATGAATTTGTGCAGTTGCAACCCCAACCGTACCGGGAGGCCGTCCGCGAGAATCCAATCCGCCAGGGAGCGCGGGTCCAGCTCGCCGAAGGCCGGTGAGAAAAGGACGGCCTCCACTTTTTCGTCCAAGCGATGTTGCGCCAGAAACTCTCTCGCCCACTCGTAGTCCTGCCGGTTTGCCAGCACGAACTTCAGTTGGTCATGCGGCAAAAGGGCGTCCAGATTTTCCATGCGGAAAGTATTTCCCATTCCACTGCCTGGACACTTGACGTCCACCACTCGAATCACGGGCGGGGGCAGCGCGCCGATAAAGCGCTCCCCGCTCGTTTCGATCAGCACCCGGAACTGGTCCTCAAGGAGGCGGTCAATCAAGGGGTAGATGTCATTCTGGAGAAGAGGCTCGCCTCCGGTCAGTTCGACCAGGCTGACCAGGCGCTTGCCGTTCCGGTAGCTGAAGCGCCGCACGGTTTCCACCACGTCCTCCACGGACATGGCTTGGCCTCCGTAGAAGGCGTAGGCTGTGTCACACCAGACGCAGCGGAGATTACAGCCCGTCAAGCGAACGAAGATGCAGG
The DNA here is from genome assembly GCA_001767075.1 of Acidobacteria bacterium RIFCSPLOWO2_12_FULL_54_10. GTDB lineage: Bacteria > Acidobacteriota > Terriglobia > 2-12-FULL-54-10 > 2-12-FULL-54-10 > 2-12-FULL-54-10. The sequence goes on from MEKX01000134.1 coordinate 1,973, forward strand.
GGAGGCCTGCATAGGTGGACTCGCCCTGGATGGACCGGAAGATTTCGGTGACTTGCATAAGTAGAAGCCAGAAGTCAGAAGCCAGAAGTCAGAATGGGAAGCGGTAGGAAGTTTTTATTCTGACTCCTGACTCCTGACTCCTGACTCCTGGTTTCTGGTCCGGGTCCCGTCTGCAAAATAACTTGCGGTCGTCGTCTCTGTTTCCCAGACCGTCACGCGCTTCACCGTACAGGGGTCGCCGGGGTTCCCTTGCGGGGCGGCCGTTTCGAGCAACCGGCTGATCTCCTCGTAGAAATATTTTGCCATGTTTTCGGCCGAGGGATTCACCGCATCGAAGGGAGCAACGTCGTTCAAAAACTGATGGTCCAGCTTGCGGATGGAGCATTGGATGGCCTCTTTCAGGTCTTTGAAATCATAGAGCAGCCCGATGGAATCCAAGGAGGGACCTTCCAGGGTCACCTGGACCTTGTAGTTGTGGCCGTGCACATTCTCGCACTTTCCGCGATAGCCTCGGAGAGCGTGGCCGGCGGCAAAGGTTTCATCTACGGAAACCTGGAACATTCAGACGTCTACTCCTTCTCGAAAAATTTTTCCACGTCCGCCAGACGGCGGGTTACCCGATAGCGGGGAAGGCTCTCCAGGAACAAGCGCCCGTAGTGGCGTTGAACAATCCGGGTGTCCAGGATCGCCAGCACCCCCCGGTCGGAGACGCTGCGGATCAGCCTCCCGAACCCTTGTTTCAGGGCGATGACCGCCTCGGGAACCTGATACTCATAAAAGGGGTTCCCCCCCGCCTCCCGGATATTCTCAATGCGCGCGCGAACTACCGGGTCATTGGGAACCGCAAAGGGGAGACGATCAATAATCACGCAGCTCAACTGGCTCCCGGGCACATCCACTCCCTGCCAGAAGCTGCTGGTGGCAAAGAGCACCGCTCCCGCCTTTTCGGGACTCTGAAACTGCTCGAGCAAGGCCCGCTTCGGCGCCGTCCCCTGCAAGAGTAAAGGATAGCGCACTTCCTCCCGGACTCGCTCGAATATCTGGCGCATCTGCTGGAAGCTGGTAAACAAAACAAAGGCTCTCCCTTGCGAATGTTCAAGCAATCGCACCACTTCCTGGGCGGCGGCGTCGGAGAATTCTGCCTCGTTCGGGTTCGGCAGACTCGGAGGAATATAAAGGAGCGCCTGGCTTTGATAGTCGAAGTGCGACTCCAGCAGCTCTTCCCGCGAGCTTCGAATTCCCAGCCTGGACTTCACGAAATCGAAGTTGCCGCCCACCGCCAAGGTGGCCGAGGTGAGGATGACGGTTTCCACCCGGTCAAAGAGCCGCTCCCGGAGGATTTGCGAGACATCGATCGGCGTGGCCTGGAGGAAGAGGCCCCGGCCGCGGCGTTCATACCAGAAGACGAAGGTCCGGTCCCGGCTCTCCATCAAAAACGTAAGGTCGGAGCGCAACTCGCCGAGCCGGCGCAGCAGAGGGTAGATGTCTTCCGGCTTGTTGGTGATGGCGTTCAACTCCCCGTCGAGGCGGAGCAACGCATTTTGCAAAGCGGAATAGGCGTCAAAATTCTCTTCCAGGAACTGTTCCCGGTTGTCAAACCCAAAGCGCCCTTCCGGCGCGGGAAACAGGGAACAGAACCGGCTGGCGCGCTCGTGCAGTTGCTTGATGCTGCGCAGCCGCGCGGTCGTGGCCAGATCCTTGCGGCGGAGCATATTCTCGGCGTCGCGGCAGATCTCTTCGATGCGATAGTTGCTGACGGCCAGCCCGAAATAGTTTCCCGCAACCTCCTCGATCTCGTGGGCCTCGTCAAAAATCGCCGCGTTGTAGGG
>MEKX01000134.1:3821-28882 GCA_001767075.1 Acidobacteria bacterium RIFCSPLOWO2_12_FULL_54_10
GTGGTTCACGATGATGAGGTCGCTCTCCAGCGCGCGGGTGTGCATGAGCGTAATAAAGCAGCGGTCAAATTGCGGGCACTTCTGGCCGGTGCAAGTCTCCCGGCGAGCGTCCACCTTCCCCCAGAGCGCGCTCTCCTCGGGCAGGGAGGTCATCTCGTTGCGGTCTCCGGTTTCGGTATGACGCTCCCATTCGCGAATCGCCGCAAATTCCTCGATTTCTTCGAGGCCGTGCAGGATGGGCCGGTTCTCGAGGTCGTAGACCTTCTGCCGGCAGAGATAGTTGGCCCGGCCTTTCATATAGCAGACCCGGAGCGGGCGTCCCAGATGCTCGGCCAGGAATGGAATGTCCTTAAGGTAGAGCTGATCCTGGAGATTCTTGGTTCCGGTAGAGATCACCACTCGCTGGCCGCTCGCAAGGGCCGGAATCAGATACGCCAGCGTCTTGCCGGTCCCGGTCCCGGCTTCGACCAGGAGGTGGCGGTGCTCCCGGAAGGCGGCTTCGACCGCCTGCGCCATCTTCAGTTGGCCCGGGCGAAACTCGTAGTTCGGGTGAGACCGTTCGAGCCACCCCTGCGGGCCAAAGCAGGCATACATATTGGAGAGCGAGTGGGTCGGGGTCGGCATGTTATTTGGTACTTCAGGACTCTTCGGGAGGCCGGATCATACGATACAGTTCTTGCGCCCGCGCCCTGTCATCTGTTCACCTTAGCACAAGGCAGACGGGTTCGCCCAGTTTCCTGCAACCCAAGCCGTCATTAGGAGATTCAAACTGCCTAGTACTTGTAGACGCTCCAAAATGTGGCCATCGCCCTATTGTCTGTTTTGGTCTAATCCGACATAGTAGTGGTGCGAATAGTACGGTATGTAGGATGGATACCCCAGGGAGTGAAGCCGTGATTACAGCGAAAGAATTTTTCGAACTGCATTCGATTCTTTCCGAAATCGTGAAAAAGCTTTTAGGAGGAGTTCCTCCGGTTCCGGAATCCGTCCAGGAGTCCCTGGCGCGAGCGGAGTCCGCCAGCGGAGCCGAGGGAGAGAAACCGATTTCCGAACAGGACCTGCGGTGGGTCGAACTGCTGAACCTGGCCGTGGAGCCGCCTATGCTGCGGCGGTCCCTGAAAAGCCGGAAAACCAGCGAAGCGGCGATCCAAGCCCTCATTCGGTTCTTGGTTAGCAAGAAACCCCATCTCCGGGGCGACCGGGAGAAAGTGGACTGGGTGGTGACCTATCTGTTCCAGGTTCGGGAGGAGCGGAAGGGAAGCCCCGGCGGCTGGTTCACTTCCGAGATTGAAAATATCCTGGAGGGATTCGATTTTCTGCCTCTCAGCATGCCAGGCGAGGAAATGCTCTTGGAGATTTCCGCTTTGCTCGACGAACTCAAGTACTTCCGAAAATTCTCCGAGATTACGGAGTCCCGCATTATCCAGCGGGGCCGGTATCTGAAAGGCCAGTTTGGCGCGGAGTTTTTTCATCCCACGGTCCTGGCTGCGATTGTCAATTACAACTTCTTGCTGGGAAGGAAGATTCAAGCACTCCTCCAGGAAACCATCCGAAAAGTCTCCCAATTTACCCCCGCCTCCTCGGAGACCTTCCCCGATACCCAAGAATTGCTCCAGCGTGACTACCGCGCCATCTCCGATGTCTTTCAGCAGTTGACGGCATTGGACCGAAAAGCGGAGTTGGACGAGGAGCAGAAAAAAGAAATGAAGAAGGGAGCGGCAGAAAAGAAACGTGGACCGGAGCAAGAGGCCGGGGGGGCGACGAAAGCCAAACCCCAGAGCCTGGAAGAACAGCTCATTGATCTCGGCATCGATCCGGGCCGCCATGCCGAGCAACTCCGGAACCGGATCAAAGAGATCGGCATGCGCATCCGATCCAATCCTGCCACGACTTCCCTGTCGTATCCGGCAGGCGCCCTCCTCCTGAGCGATTGGGAAGCGAAAGCCTTCTTAACCGAATACCCCGCCACGGAGGAGAGCTTCCGGGCAGAGTTTGCGCGCAGCGTGACCTCCGCGATTGGGATCATCGCGCGCATGGATGAGGAACTGCCCGCCTACTTTGAGACCAAGGGGGCGGAACATCTCTGGAAACGTCACTGCGATGCCCTCGTCTATCTCCTCTACGAAGGCCGCCGCCAGTTGGAAGTCCTGGGGGAGCTGGCGCGCAGCAGTGAGAAACGGGGTTTGGCGGACAAGTCGAAACAGCTTCTCTCCACCGCTGAGAAACTGGAAGGCTATCTGGGCAGGGTAGCAGGTCTCTTCTGAGCATCCCCAGCAGCACACGGGTACGCCGAGTCCCAGAGGGACTGGACCCGCCGGCAGCGGCGTTGGCGGAAAGCCACCCCAGGGGCGAAAGAGGCGTCCCGACTCCTGTCCTGCAAACGCCCTTTGCCGCCCGTCTGCCCGTGGAAGAAGCCAATGCTGTCTTTATGATTGGCAGAGAGACCTAAATTTTCCAAGACTCAAGGAAACCCTGAAGACCTTCCCCGCTAGTGATTGCCCCTGCCCGGAGGCTTCGCGCGAGAACAGGTTTTCAGCTTTGCCGGTTTGGGACGCCCACCCCGACGAACCGCAGAGCCTATTCCTAAGCGCAGGATGGACCGAAAAGATAGAGAGCGCAAAGCTCTCTTCCGTTGTGAAAAGGAGATCATTATGCTAGATTGGCTCTGGTATTTCCGTGTTCCCCCCTTACCGGATGTGATCCGCATTCCTCGATTTGCCCATGGGCAGGGTAAGAGTGAATTGCTTTTCCAGCGTCTCTCCACTAGAATGAATGGGTTAGAATTGGCGGGAATCAATTCGGCTCTTGGGAGGTGTTTGTGAGACATGGGGTTCTGGGATTGATTTTCCTGTGGGGAGCCTCGTTATCTCTCGCCCAGGAGGTTGGGTCTCTTCCCAACGACCAAGGGACCGTTCGTGACTGGAACGAACATATCCTCGAAGCCGGCCGAAGCAGGGCCGGGAGTTTTTCCGACACTCCGCAGGATTATCGGATCGGGCCAGAGGACTTAATCGAGGTCGCGGTTTTTGAAGTGCCGGAACTCAGCCGTACGGTGCGAGTCTCGGCGTCGGGAGAAGTTTCCCTGCCCCTGATCGGGTCGATCAAAGCGAGGGGGATGAGCCCATTGCAACTCGAGCAGGTGCTCACCGACCGGCTGCGGGGGAGCTACCTGCAGGATCCCCAGGTTTCCGTCTTCCTGAGAGAGTATCGCAGCGACCCGGTTTCCGTGATGGGCGCTGTGAAGATGCCGGGCCTGTATCAGATCCAAACGCAAAAGAGCCTGATTGAAGTGCTGGCGATGGCGCAAGGGTTTTCCGAGGGGCCGCAGCATCAGCCGGGGCGCACCATTGTCATTACGCGCAAACCGGCTACACGATGGGTTGACAAGACCAGCAGCGTTCCGGAAGAGGGCTCTTCGAATCCCGCTGATCCGGACGTTCCGACGGGCGGGATGGCGGCCGGCAGTCTGGAGATCCCCATCAAACAGTTGCTCCAAAGCGGCGACCCCAAATGGAACGTGCCTCTTTATCCAGGGGATGTGGTCAAGGTGGCCCCGGCGGGCACATTTTACGTGGCCGGGAACGTCAACCGGCCCGGAGGGTTTCCGCTGACCGATTTTGACAACATCTCGGTAATTCAGGCTCTGGCGATGGCGGGTGGCTCCCTGAAGTCCGCCAGTTTGAAGAGCTCTGTGATCATTCGGAGGGATTCCACCGGCAATCGCGTAGAAGAAATGATTGATCTGCGGCGGGTTTTGAAGGGAAAAGACCCGGAGACCATGCTGGGCGCGAACGATATTCTGTTTGTTCCCGGCAGCGTCGGCAAGGCAGCTGCCTTACGAGCCATCGAAACTTCCATTCAATTGGCCACAGGAGTCATCATCTGGCGTCGGTAGAGGCAGTGTTGTTTTTTCACTTTGGAAAGGTTTGAGGTTGCGAATGTCTGAAGAAATGTCGTTAGAAAAAATCCCGCCCTTAAAAGGGGAAGTTCCCGCCACCACCACGGTGGCGGCATACACGATCAGCCAGGAAGAGGAGGCGGCCACCCCTTCCTTCCTGGACTACTGGCGCGTGTTGCGGAAGCGCCGCTGGACCGTGTTGGGCCTCCTGCTGCTGGTCGTGGTTACAGTGATGATTGGGACGCTGAAGCAGAAACCGGTTTACCGCGCCAAGGCGGTCTTGCAAATTGACAAAGAAAGCTCAAACATCTTTAGCTTCAAGGATTTTGTCGCCGACATTGATCCCTTCGACGAATCCTATTTGGAGACGGCTTACAAGGTCCTGCAAAGCCGCACCCTCGCCCGGCGCGTCATTGACAAGCTGCAGTTGGACAAACTACCGGAATACGATGAAAAGCCCTCCTGGTTTGCCAAGCTCCTGAGCAAATCGCGATCGGAATCGCAACAACTCCCCGCTGAGGATCTGGCACTGGATCCCAAGTACTACAACGTCCTGGATAATTTCCAGGACCGGCTGACGGTCAACCCCGTCCGGCGCAGCCGCCTGGTTGAGATTAGCTTCGATTCGTATGATCCTGCGCTGTCGGCTCGGACCGCCAACGCCCTGGCCGCCAACTTCATTGACCAGAATTTGGAGGCCAAATGGGATGCTACGCAGAAAGCCTCTGACTGGCTGTCTCAGCAACTGGTGGGGCTGAAGGGGAGGCTCGAGAAGTCGGAAGAGGATATGCAACGGTACGCCAAAGACAATGCGATCCTGTTCCTGGATGAAAAGCAGAGCCTGACCACAGAAAAGCTGAAGCAGTTGCAGGAGGAAGCGACGCGGGCTCAAGCGGATTTGTTTCAAAAGGAGTCGCTCTATAACCAGGTTCGGACCGGGGATCTGAGTTCCGTCCCCGGTATTCTGGAGAACAAGCTCTACCAGGATCTCAGCATAAAGCTGGCGGATCTGCGCCGGGAATATTCCGAGTTGACGGCTACGTTCACACCGGAATACCCCAGAGTGAAACGCTTGAAAAACCAAATTGAGGAAATTGAGCGTACGGTTCAAAGAGAGCGCGGCGCGTTCGCCAAGCGGGTCACCGACGACTACCGGGCCGCTCTGAACCGGAAACGCCTGCTCGATCAGGCCGTGGAGCAGCAAACCAAGGAAATCAACCAGATCGCGGAGAAGTCGATCCCGTACAACATCCTCAAGCGGGAGGCGGACACCAACAAGCAACTCTATGAGGGACTCTTGCAGCGTCTGAAAGAGGCGAGCGTCTCCGCCGGCCTGCGGGCCAGCAATATCCGCGTGGTGGATCAGGCCGAGGTCCCGGAAATGCCGGCCAAGCCTCAGAAATTAGTCAATCTCGCTCTGGCTCTCATCTTCGGTTTGGGACTTGGCGTGGGTATGGCCTTCTTCCAGGAATACCTGGACAATACCTTGAAGACCCCCGAAGATGTCCAACGCTTCCTGCACCTGCCGACGTTAGGGATCATTCCCGCGGCGAGCGCCAATGGCAGGGCAGGGTTGTCTTACGGGTATGGATATGGATACGGCTACGGAAGTCGAAAGTCATTGCCGGAGGATACCAGCGCGCCAGATGGAGAAAAAAAGCTCCATCCGGAATTGATCGCCGGCGACGGGACTAACCCCTTGTCGGAAGCGTACCGCTCGTTGCGAACTTCCGTGCTGCTGTCGACATCGGGCCGGCCGCCGCGGGTCATTCTGGTGACCAGCGGGCAACCAGGGGAAGGAAAGACCACGACCGTAGTGAACCTGGCCATCGCGTTGGTGCAACTGGGCGGTCGAGTCCTTGTCGTGGACTCGGACATGCGGCGGCCCCGCGTGGGAAACCTCCTCGAACTTCCCGCGACTCCGGCGGGGCTCTCCACCTACTTGACCGGGCAGTTCGGCCTGGACGATGTCGTAACACCCACGCAGATACCGAATCTGTTCGCCATTCCGTGCGGGCCTATTCCCCCGAACCCCGCGGAACTCCTCTCGTCCGAGTTGATGCGGCAGTTCCTGGAACAGGCGCGGCAGAAGTTTGATTATGTGATTCTGGATTCTCCTCCCGTGCTGCACGTCTCGGATGCGCGAATTCTGGCGGCACGAGTCGAAGCGGTGATCCTGGTGGCCCACGGTGCGGCGACGCCGCGCGAAGCGGTGAATCACGCCAAGCAACATCTGCACCAAGTCAACGGCAACTTAATCGGCGTTGTGCTGAACAACGTGGACTTCAGCGCGGTGGGTTACGATTACTATTACCGCTACTACAGAAAAGGATATGGCTACGGGTATGGAGGCTATGGCTCCGGCTGCGAAGAGAAACAGGCATGAGTTCTGCTCACCATCTCTGTCGAAGGTGCTCTTAGCTTAGGAAAGATTCTCCCGCGGAACCATGAAAAGTTTTCGAATTCCCGGTCTATCTGGAAAGGTGGATCATAGCCGCGCCTCCTTTGATTCTACATCTGATTCTGCAGCTCCGGAATCGACAATCCTGGAAATCCGGAGCGAACTGCTAGCTCGCAATACGGTATGGAATCTGTTCGGACAGGCCATCCCAGTCTTGGTTGCAATTGCGGCTATCCCATACATTGTTCGAATGTTAGGGGCAGGCCGATTTGCGATCGTCTCCATTGCCTGGCTGTTCCTGGGCTGTTTGCCCGAGGCGGCGGTGTGTGTATTGGAATTCCCGTTGTGCCCTCACTGATGGCCGTGGCAGCAAACGTTGAGGGTATCAGCACGGTTCATGAAAGATTATGTAAGCTCGCTTTGCTTCCTCAACTATGGGACCCGGGGCTGCTTGGCTCTGAATGGAGACGGAAAGGATCATTCTGATTGTCGCATCATCTATGAGTACCTTTCCTTCCACCCTCGGTTCGCAGGTCATCAAAAACTCGCTTTCTGTTTTCTTGCGGGGGGGCGCTCAGGCCGCATTTGTAGTTTTTGTTACCCCCTACATCCTCCACCGTCTGGGAAAGGATAATTTTGGCATATGGAGCCTAATCTATGTATTCATTGCTTATTCTGCTTTGTTTGATTTCGGTGTTTCCGGGGCGCTTGCCAAGTTTACTGGCGGGCTGGATCCTGGGCGTGATGGAAGGAAGATAAAAACCCTCCTCAACTCTGCGTTGGCCATTCTGTCCCTTCTCTGCCTGCTGGTCGTTTGCGGGCTGATCGCTGTGGGGAGCTGGTACAGCGGGCAAACGGTAGCCGGCCACAGCGCTTTGCAACTAGCTTTGCTGGCCGGTCTTCTTTTTGCGGCTGCCATGTTCGCAAACCTGCTGATGTATGCGTTGCTCGGAATCCAGAGGCAGGATCTAGGTTCTTACGTGGCAACTTGTTTCACGTTCCTTTCCGCTCTGGGCATCGTGGCTCTGTTGGCGGCCGGCATCCGGTTGGAAGGACTAATTCTCTTCAGCGTTTTCAACACGCTTCTGATGGGAGGAGTAGGTTGGATTGTTTTCTTTCGGCAAGTCCAGGGCCCTCCTAGCAAACAGGTCGACCGTGAGCAGGTCGCCCACTTGCTTGGGTTCGGCTGGCGGCTGCAGATCTATGCCTTTGTCAGCATTTTTTACCAATACTTCGGAAAATTCTTCCTTGCGTACTCTTTGTCTTTAGCCGCGGTTGCTCACTATGAACTCGCTCTCCGGCTTGTGACACAGGTGCGACAGGGGCTGAGTAGCCTCGCCGGATCCTTGCTGCCGGCGACGGCCCGGCTCCAGGGTGAAGGCAATACCGCCTTGATGGGTCAGTTCTATTTCTACACCTTGAAATATATATCTCTGCTTTCTATTCCTCTGTTTGGAAGCCTTTGCTTCTTCGCGCTGCCGTTAATCAACTGTTGGGTCGGCGGGGGGTATGAAGAGTCAGCCAGTGTCCTGCGCATTCTGGCGCCCGGTTTCTACGCGGGAACCCTTTCTAGCGTCACCTGGTTTTTTATGGTGGGCGGGGGAACGCCAGGCGTTGGCGCCCTTCTCGCACTCTTCGAGACGGCGCTGGGCGTGGGAAGCACCCTTCTGTTTGCCCCCCGGTATGGTTTGGAGGGAGCGGCGTTCGCTGCCAGTCTCGCTGCCTGCGTGTCCCTGCCTGTTTACCTTTGGCTGTACCAGCGTCAGGTTTCTTACCCTTGGTTGCAGCTTCTGTGGCAGGGGTTTGCGTTTCCGATCCTGATCTGTGTGGCTCTGGCGGTGCCGACCCAGGCGCTGCTCCAATTGCTGCCCTCAAGGCTGGGGCAGTTGATTGGCATTCTCGCCTACATCTTCGCCTGCTATGCGGCGTTCGTGCCTTTCCGTGTGGTGAGGAATGACGAACAACGGCCGGTGAGGGAGTGGATGCGGCGCGAGTGGCGCGGCTTGGTTGCTGGAGGTCAGTTGTGAACCATACCGCCTCAGGAGCACTCGCAGGACCTCGACCGATCTCCGGATCGCAGAACCACCTTTTGCGGGCCGCCTTATTGCTTATCTGTGTTCCACTCATAGGGGCGGCTCTCCTTCTCGGCGTGCTCCCGCAGATGACGTTGCTGAGTTTCGCCCTTGCGGCTACTGCTGCCGGTTTTGTTCTGTGGACCGGGCGCGATTTCGACATTCTCCATCCTGTCCGCATTCTTGGCTGTCTGTGGTTTTTCTGTCTGGCGCTCGCCTCACTGCAATTGGACACCGGTATTTCCGAGTGGGGTGTGGCGATGTGGGGTTACGTGTGTCTGGGGTTTCTTGCGTTTGCCGCCGGTTTTCGGCTGATCAGTACCTTCCTTGCCGGGAATCGGAGCCTCCATGCGAAATACAAGAACCGCGCGCTCCCTTATACAGAATTGCTCTTGCCACGCCGTACTCTCGTCATCGCGACTGCCTGCTTGGCGGTGGGAGCTGCCGCATTTACCTACGAGTTCATTCAACTCGGGGAAATACCCATTTTCGCGGAAAATCCAAACGCGAGCAGGGCCAGACTGTTCGGGATTGCTGGAATGCTAAAGGATCCCGCCCTGGATACGATTATCATCAAGGTAGTTCACGTGTTTACCGCCTTCTGCAAGTACGGTCTGTATCTGGCCTGCATCATGTTGTTTCAAAAGACAAAGAATACCAAGGCTCAGATTTTCTGCGCGGCGGTTTTGATCGCCGTTGGTTTTGTTTTTCACGTCTCGCAGGGCGGTCGGCAATTCGTCTATGAGCCTGCCGCAGTGGCTCTTGTCCTTTTCCACTATTTGCGTCGGCCCCTGCGATCTAAGGAGTTAGCCGCTTTTGCCGTGTTCACGCTTCTGGTCATTTCAGTTATGGGTTACCAGCGTGCCATGGCCAGCGCGGACATTGCCCGTTCCCGTCAGGCAGACCGATGGAGCAAACTGCCGTCAGGAGCTACATGGGACGTTATTGCCCAAGGATATCACACAACCACGACGTCGTTCGAAGTTTTCTATCGGCTGACGCAGGACCTGCCTGCACTGCGTCCCCCCTCAGGTTTTTTGTTTTACTCTTTACACCGTTTCCTTCCTCGTGAAAGCATACAGGAATTGGCACTCCGCCTTTATACGGGAGAGATGATCACGCCCACGGTCCTCGGCGAATTTTATGGTGACTTTGGAATTGTGGGGATCCTTGTTGGGCCGTTAATCTTAGGTGTCATGTATGGTTACATCTATTTCCAAGCGATGAGTTATAACAGCCTGACTCGGCTCTTTAATCAGGCGTTATTTCTGGAAATCCTGACATACTTCCCCTATGTCAATTTGCTTTCACATTATGCCACCTGGACTTTTGATGTGTTGTTCATGGCGTGCCTAATAGCGATTGCGAAGGGAGGATCAAAGCGGAAGCCGCACTGATTGGTGTCTTGGAATTAACCAGTCTGGCTCGCTGATTTCAGCATGATAGATGTCATTCTCGAGAGCTACAGTGATCGGTACCGTCCAAGACCGGTTGTCAGCTTGGGCCCGGCGGAGCGCGTGCAGGCTGCTTGGTAATTCCCGCGAGGGTGGAGCAGGGTGCCAGTAAGATGAGTTCATTCCATATCTCTGGAGAGAAAGGAGGCAACCATGCCTGTTTCGCTAATAAAAATTAGGGGGTCCGTACCGAAGCCCTTGATTCACTTAGGGAAAGGAATGTTTTTGAGGTTCTTAGATCTCTATGATTTCTTTTCGCCCAGAACTGGTGGCGTTCCCCCAAGGCGACTTGCTTGGGCAGTTGGCGATGGTGATTTCGAAAGTATCGGGAACGAATTCATGCGCTACTTCGTTGAATTATGTCACTTGAACTCTGGCGACCGGGTGCTAGATGTCGGATGCGGGTGTGGCCGTATGGCACTACCGATGAGTCGGTATTTGAGTCCAAATGGCAGGTACAATGGTATCGATGTTGCTAAAGAGGGCATTGAGTGGTGCCAGAAGACCATCGGTGCTATGTTTCCTAACTTTGATTTCCGTTGCATGGACGTTTTGAATGGGAAATACAATCCAGCGGGGGTAGTGTTAGCATCTGAGTACGAATTCCCTTTTTGTGACTCCTTCTTTGACTTTGCATTTTTGACTTCGGTATTTACCCATATGCTTCCATCTGACATTGAGCATTACATTGCTGAAATATCTCGTGTCCTTAAGCGCAATGGAAGATGTCTAGCGACGTTCTATCTTTCAAATGACGATTCGAGGCATTTAATAAACGTCGGCAAAAGCTCGATCGAATTCAAGCATCCGTATGGCATCTATGCTGTCGCGGACAAAAGGGATCCGGAACTTGCTGTGGCTTACGAGGAAACTTACATTAGAGATCTGCTGAGGAAGTGTCAACTTAAAGTGGAAGAACCGATCCGATTTGGTTCTTGGTCGGGTCGTGACAAATTTACTTCGTATCAGGACATTGTGTTGGTCCAGAAGGACTAAAAAAGGGGAGGCCGTAGAACCGTGGAAGGTCGGAACGAAAACATTGATGTCGTTATTCTGTGTGGAGGGATGGGTACCCGTCTCCGCGAAGAGACAGAATACCGTCCAAAACCGATGGTCGAAATCGGTGGCCGGCCGATCTTATGGCACATCATGAAAATCTACAGCTATTACGGCTTCAAGCGCTTCATCCTCTGCCTGGGTTACCGAGGTCACATGATCAAGCAGTATTTCGTGAATTATGAGGTGTTGAATTGTGATTTCACCGTCCGCATCGGTCGCGCGGAGCCGCCAATCATCCACCACTCCCACCAGGAGGAGGACTGGACCATCACGCTGGTTGAAACCGGTGAAGCCACTCTGACAGGTTCCCGAGTTAAGAAGGTAGAACCATTCATTAGATCAGACATTTTCATGGTAACATACGGCGATGGAGTCGCTGACATCAATATGGGCGAACTGCTGAAGTTCCATGAAAGCCATGGCCGCATCGGAACGGTTACGGGGGTCAGGCCCTACTCTCGATTCGGCGAGTTGGTAGTTGTGGATGGCTTGGCAACCGCCTTTGCGGAAAAACCCCAAATGGATGAAGGGTCCGTCAACGGCGGCTTTTTTGTGTTCAATCGTCGCTTTCTCGACTACCTCAACGCGGACGATTCGTGCGTGTTGGAGCGTGAGCCAATGAACAGGCTGGTCCGCGAAGGAGAACTGATGGTATATTCGCACCAGGGATTCTGGCAGTGTATGGATACTTACCGTGACTTCACTTCGCTGAATGAAATTTGGAATCGTGGCGCGCCCTGGAAGGTGTGGGAGGAATGAGCTGGGAGGACAAGCAACTGGTCGCTTTTCAGCACCATGATTTATGGTGGTGGATGGACACGTTACTCGACCTTCGCCTTCTGGAGAGTCTTTGGGAGCGCGGTCTGGCGCCGTGGAAGATAAAGCCATGAAAGGGAATAACGCGGTGAAAGTCTTTGTTACTGGTTCGGACGGTTACGTTGGGTGTAAGCTTGTGGACTATCTTGTGCAAAAGGGCTACATCGTGCGTGGCCTGGATACCTTCTATTATGAAGATTGTCTTTTCGGTGAACCGGGACGCGCTGTTCCAACTGCCCGCAAAGATGTTCGCACTCTGACGCTCGATGATCTTCGCGGCTACGATGCCGTAATTCATCTAGCTGCTCTTTCGAATGATCCGGTGGGATCGCTTGATCCGCACCTCACAATGGAGATTAACTACCTGGGCAGCAGCCGGGTGGCGGAATTAGCAAAGGCCGCGGGGGTGCGCCGCTTCCTCTATGCTTCTTCATGCAGCCTCTACGGGAAGTCCTCGGAAGATTGGGTTGATGAGACTTCGCCGATGGCTCCTCTGACCGCTTATGCTCAATCGAAAGTCATGACCGAAGGTGCGCTGCAGAAGTTGGCGGACCGAGACTTCAGCCCCGTCATACTGCGCTGTGCGACGGTGTACGGCTTGTCGCATAAACTGAGAGTGGACTTGGTTGTCAATAATCTGGCCGCATGGGGGGTAACGAGAAACGAGGTGCGCATCCTCAGCGACGGCACTCCTTGGCGGCCCCTGATCCATGTGGAGGACCTCGCTCGCGCCTATGAGTATTTTCTGCAAGCACCTCTGGAATCCGTTCATAACCGGGCATTCAATGTCGGCTTCGATGAGCAAAACTACCAAGTGCGTACAATCGCGGAGTCGGTCGCGGAGGCCCTCCCGGGTGTGGAGGTTACATTCTCGCCACAGCCGGATAAGGACGCGCGCAGTTATCGCGTGACGTTTGATAAGTTCCTCTCGCTATCCGGTCTTCAACCGCAGTGGAACCTCCAATCCAGCGTACGGAATATTGTGGGGGAATACCAGAGACAGAAGCTCACCTGGGAAAACTTCTCAGGACGGAAATATGTTCGCTTGAATCAGATTCGGCATCTCATGGCATCGGGTCTGATCGATGACAGGCTACTGTGGAGATCGGCATGATGCAAGGCGTGACAATCCACGCACTGCGCCAAATTCTCGACGATAGAGGCAAGGTGATGCACATGCTCCGGGCTGACGATCCTCACTTTGAGAAATTCGGAGAGATCTATTTTTCGACGGCCTACCCCGGCGTAGTGAAAGCGTGGCATCTGCATAGCCGGATGACGATAAACTATGCGGTGATTGTCGGCGTTATCAAGCTCGTTGTGTATGATGACCGGCCGGATTCTCCCACCAAGGGCCGGTTCGAAGAGATCTGTATGGGTGAGGGGAATTACGTGCTGGCCCAGGTATCGCCCGGGCTCTGGAACGGCTGGAAATGCATCGGAACGAAGCCGGCAATTGTTGCGAATTGCGCCACAATCCCGCACGATCCGGCGGAAATGACAAGGATGGATCCGCATAATGGTAGTATTGTCTATGACTGGAATGTCAGGGACCGATGAACAGGCGTGAAACATTGATCATCGGCGCTTCGGGATTTGTTGGTTGGTATTTGATGACAGCCCTAAGACAAGACCGCCCCGTTACCGGAACCTACACTCACCATAGGCTTCCCGGCCTTATTTCGCTCGACATGACCGATACCGAAAACATGCGCCGGGTTTTTGATCAGGTTCAGCCGGAACTCGTGCTTTGCCCTGCGCGGCACTCCTATGTGGAAGGCGTTGAGCGTGATCCGGAGGGGACTCGGAAGTTTAATATCCATCCTTTTTCGCCTCTTCTGGAGCTGGTTCGCTCGGCTGGTTCATGTCTGGTTTTCTTTTCTACCGAATACGTATTCGATGGCACGGCCGGTCCTTACTCGGAAGATGCCCCAACGAATCCTATCAATGAATACGGCCGGCAGAAGCTGGCGGTCGAGCGGATGATCCAGTCGGCTCTCGAGAATTACCTGATCATCAGACTCTCGGCTCCATACGGGTGGGAATATCAGAATAAGAATTTCGTTGTGAACTTACTGCGGGATCTTCGTGCAGAAAAGCCCGTTGCTGTCCCCTGCGACCAGATTGTCACACCAACGTACATCGTGAACTTTGTGTGTGCTGTAAAGGCGCTTGTGGTTACTGGCTGCACTGGCGTCTACCACGTGGCGGGTTCTGAACCCATGGTCCGGACCGAATTCGCCAAACTCGTAGCCGAGGTATTTGACCTCGATTCTACTCTGGTTCGGCCTGTTCTTACGTCTGAACTGAATCTGCTGGCTCCACGTCCGGTCAGTGCAGGTTTGAAGACGGAACGAGCACAGGCAAGGCTGGGTTTTAGGCTAACCCCTCCGAAAGAGGGTCTCAAAGCCATGCGTGCCACCGAGGCCGAGTACGCGGCATGTTTCTCGGAGTTACAGCGAAAAAGTTGTGAATCGGACTAAAATAGGAACGACCATGTTTTATTGCCGGATTTGCCACAGTGTGAACACTCATCTATTTCTCAGTCTTGGTACGACTCCTTTGGCGAACGGCTTTCTTTCTGCTGATCAGCTAAATGACCCCGAACCTTGCTATCCCCTTGACATGTATTTCTGTTCTTCGTGCGGCCTCGTTCAAGTCGGTTACGTGGTTCCGCCTGAGGTTATGTTCCGCAACTACATTTATGTGTCTTCTACTTCCGACACCCTTCCGGTCCACTTTGCCGACTACGCAAACGAGATTGCTGAGCGCTTCATCCTGTCTGGTGACGATTGGGTGGCGGAGATTGGTAGCAACGACGGCTGTTTGCTGAAAGGATTTCGGAAACACAATATTCGAACTCTAGGTATCGAACCGGCCACAAACATCGCAAAGATCGCCCGGGATAATGGCGTAGAAACATTGAACGACTTTTTTTGCGAACGTGTTGCAAAGGCGGTCCGCGCGGAGAAAGGTCCCGCCAAGGTACTGATTGGGAACAACGTTCTGGCTCACATAGGGGACCTCCCCGATGTTCTTGCCGGGCTCGATATTATCCTCAAACCGGATGGGGTCGCCGTGTTCGAAGTGCCATATTTGGTGGACCTGATGGAGAAGCTGGAGTTCGACACGGCCTATCATGAACACCTCTCTTACTTTTCGGTCGGCGCCCTCCAGAATCTGTTCAAGCTGTCTCGCATGAGGCTCTTTGATATCAAGCGGGAGAAGGTTCACGGAGGCACTATTCGCGTGTATGCGTGCCGTGAAAATGCCAGCTATAGCAGGCAACCTGCCGTCGATCAGCTAATTGCCCTCGAGCGGGAGCGCGGACTGGAATCTTTAGAGGCATTCCTGACCTTTGGCGAACAGGTGAGGCAACTGAAGAAGGATCTGGTGGATCTGCTTAGGAACCTTAGAAGTCGGGGAGCTAGGCTTGCCGGATACGGCGCGCCTGCGAAGGGCAATACGTTACTGAATTACCTCGACATCGGAACCGATCTCCTCGACTATATCGTGGACAAGAGTCCGCACAAACAGGGACTCTACACGCCTGGGATGCACATCCCTGTGCTGCCTGTAGACAAGCTTCTCTCCGACCAGCCGGATTTTGTGCTGCTGCTGGCTTGGAATTTCGCCGACGAGATCTTTCGACAGCAGAAGCAGTACATCGATCAGGGGGGGGCATTTATTGTGCCGGCACCCTCTCCTAGAATCGTTCCAGAGAACCGGGAAGGTCAGTACCTTAGCCGGCTATCGGCTTCGGGGAAGGCCTGATGGACGGAGATTCGCCAATTGTGATGGGTCTGCGAAATTCCGGCGAAAAGCAGCAGCATCCTTTTCTACAGCGGCGGATTCAACCTTTCTGATTAGGGTGTGCAACGGACGAAGATGACGACCAAGATTTCTGTCTGCATTCCCACGTATAATTCACAGCGGTTTATCCGTCGATGTCTGGAGAGCGTTTTAACGCAGAGTTACGCCGATTTCGAAATCATCGTCTCGGACAACGGCTCCACTGATAGCACTTGGGACATCCTTCAGTCATATCATGACCCCAGGCTGAGTCTCTTTCGAGTTGACGAAAACAGAGGTTTGGTGTACAATTTCAACCGCGTTATGGATCTCGCACGGGGAGAATACGTGAAGATTCTCTGCTCGGACGATTTCCTTGGCCCGAGCATTCTGGAGTTGCAGAGCAAGTTTCTGGACGAGCACAGGGAAGTTGTGCTAGTCACCTGTGATCGGCACGTCATTGATGAAACCGGCAGGCCAGACCGCATCCTGCATTGGTTTCCGAAAGTGGTCTTTCTCCGGGCCATTGACTTCAAGATTCTGACGCTGCTATACAGCAACATCATTGGCGAACCGTCCGCGGTCCTGATTCGCCGGAGTGCCATTCAAACGGCAGGGCCCTTCAAGGAGGGTTGGTCAACTGTTGTTGACCTCGATATGTGGTTACGATTGAGTCGGATCGGAATGATTGGCTGCATACCGGTGCCGCTCTGCACCATCCGTTGCCACCCCTCTTCGATGTCATCAGAGTTCCATTCTGCTGGCGTGGTTGCGGATAGCGTTTGGCGGCTCGCAAAGGCAATGCTGAGTGGCTTGGAAGTTGGGCCGTTGGTCAAAAGGATCTTTTGGGGCAAAGTGGCCGGCTCTTATGTTCGGCATGCTATATCTGCTCTCAGGGTTGGCCGCTTGCAGTCATCACTGGCGTCCTGGAAACGCGGTTTTCAAATCGATCCAGGCTTCCTTGGACTGCTTGCTTATTATCTGCTTTTTCGGCCGGGTGTTCTTGGCATGCGCGCTGATAGCAATGAGAAGATAAGAATTTGTGTCGGCAGTGCTCTCCATTGCGTTTCTTGAACAGACAGATTCTACCATGGATTTCACATCATTCAGTACCGAGACAGGAAAACGGCTGAGCGCACCCACGCCCGAGATTAACGTCTCCGTTTGTGTCCTCAATTGGAACGATCCCGTTCGGTTGAGGGGCTGCCTGCAATCCCTTAGGGACGTAAAAGCTTTGAATGATGTCAATTATGAAGTGATTGTGATTGACAACGGCTCTACCGATAGCAGCAGGGAACTGGTGCTCAACGAATTTCCGCTGGTTCGCCTGGTTGCCCTCCCCCAGAATATCGCCTTGGCCGCAGCCTACAACCAGGGACTGCGACTTGGTCGAGGACGTTTTTTGGTGATTTTGAACAATGACATTGTAGTACTTGACGATTGCCTGTCCCGCATGGCTCGCTTTTTGACCGAAGACAGTACAGCAGGCATCGTCGTCGCCAGGCTGTTGGATCCGAATGGATCCGTACAGGAGAGATATTATCTTTGCAAGCTGCCGTCGCTCCGCTCTCTTTTTGCAGAGCTTTCGTGGCTGGATCGGATATGGCCGAACAATCCCTGGGGGCACAAGGCCGGGGCGCGCGGCTGGGACCCGGACAAAATCTTTCAAATGGAGCAGGTGCCCGGCGCCGCAATGATGGTCAAGCGGGAGGTCGTCGAGAGGGTGGGTTTGCTCGATGAAGGTTTTCGATTCGGGTACGAGGATGTCGATTTTTGTAACCGCTGTGGGAAAGCCGGCTGGACCCTCTGGTACCTGCCTGACGCACGGGTAGTGCACTACGGTGGGGCATCGGTGGCCATGATGGAATCCCGCGATACATCGTTATTTCGGTTCCGTGGTCTGCTTCGTTATAGCCAGAAGTATTTCACGCCAAGACAATATTTTATTTTGAGACTCCTGGTTGCCGGGATTTTGGTTTTGAGGCTGCCGGTAGTATTCGCCCTCGAACTGTGGCCGAAGGCGAGTGTAAGAACTCGGTGGAAAGGGACACACAGGGTCTATCTGCGCTTGTTTTGGGAAAGTCTTACTGCGACGACGCGGGTTGCCTGCTAGATAATAAGCGGATAGCCGACAGGCGAGATGCGACAGGAGATGTTAAGGTTAGTGGAGTTGATACAACAGGACACGAGGGTTGAGAATCATCCGACCTCAGCGTAGCATCAGCGATTGCGTGCCACAGCGGATGCTAGAGCCATTCGAAAGGAGAAGCGAGGTACGGATTAGGGATTTCTCGAAGCTGGCCCGATAGAGTTTGAAGAAGGGCCGCGGTTTGCACAGTGCCGCTTCCACTGTGTAGAAATAGATGGCAAATGTGCAACCGGGGGGCCGGGTTTATCGGCTGATACTTGGGTGATGCTTTGGTGAAGTTGGGACATCAGGTAGTTGCATTTAACAACCTCGGCGCCGCTACGCACTCACAGTTTTGACGCCTACCGGCGCTGCGATGTGTTGAGGCTGTTTTTCATAAGGCCGCAGACGCCGGATCTGCAACTTCGATGATTGAGGTGCATCGCTGTGTGGAAGTGAATTTGCTCGGGACCGCAAACGATTCGAATGGACAACGGGCCGGAACTGACCAGCGGGCATTTGCTGGCGTGGGGCGTGGAGCGGCGGATCGGACTGGTTCACATCCAGCTCGGCAAACCGACGCAGAACGCCAAAGTCGAGAGTTTTCATGGCCGGTTGCGGGATGAGTTGCTGTACGTAAGCTGGTTCTGGAACCTGTGGGATACACGGAGGAAAATCGAGGCTTGGCGCGAGGAATATAATCGCGAGCGGCCGCACAGCAGTTTGGATTGCCGGACGCCGGAGGAGTATGCAGCACTGGTCGGCACGAACCGGGGGGGGGGAATGTGTGTAGGAAAGAACAAGTCAATTCAAAGCTGAGGCGGGGCACGAGGACTCAGTCACCGGCGTCTTGCCCCGCTCCACCATCCCCGCTCGAAACGGCGATGGCCAATTTCGTATCCTCACGTGCGCGAATTTTGGGGGCAGGTCATTGCTGATTGATACCGCGCCCTTAAATTCGCTGCTGTGGATTCTAATGGGGGCTCGAAGGAGATGGGGCTATTGGGGCGAGGGCTTTATCGCCTAGTCGTCATAATTGTCAGCTGGAATGTCAAAGACTTGCTGGCCGCTTGTCTTGCTTCTCTTCCGGCTGGAGCGGATGGGATGCTGGTGCATACTGTGGTTGTGGATAACGCCTCAACGGATGGCAGCGCGGAAGTAGTACGGGAGCGATTCCCAAGCGTTGAACTTATCGAGTGCCGTGAAAATCTTGGTTTCGCAAGGGCCAACAATATTGCGTTGCGGAAATTCGCAAATGACACTGATTATTTTCTTCTGCTGAATCCCGATACAGTGATTTCGCCGGGTGCGCTTCGCGAAATGGTCGATTTTATGGACACTCATCCGGAAGCCGGAATTGCGGGGGCGAAAGTCGTGAAGCCAGACGGCACTCTGGATTGGCCTTGCAAGCGTTCTTACATCACCCCTTCGGTTCTTTTTTACAAAGCTTTGGGCCTGGATCGCCTATTCCCCAGGAGTCCACGATTCGGCCGTTACCAATTAACGTACTTGGATCCGGATGAGACTCACGAGGTGGATTCGGTGGTGGGGGCCTTTCTAATGATTCGGCGACAATGTGTCGTTGCTATCGGTCCCCTCGATGAATCCTTTTTCATGTACTGGGAGGATATGGACTGGTGTTACCGTGCCAAAAGCGCTGGTTGGAAAATCTTTTATGTCCCCGCCACGACGATCATTCATCACAAGGCGCAAAGTACCGGCAAGCGTAGCTATCAAATGATCTATTGCTGGTATCATTTGGCTTGGCGGGTATATCAGAAATGCATCGCGCCCAATTACAGTGCGGGGGTAAACTGTCTTGTGTGGATGGGATTTCATACTATGTGTGTCGTTTCATTGATCGCCAATTTCGCCAGGTCAGAGAAGCGTGTACCGGGCCGGCGATGACAACGAGGGACCAATCGAGGGTTACGCACTGGCTGCCAAGGAGTCGGGTTGCGTTTGTGGGTTCTAAGCAGGGCAGGTGGGTTGTGATTCGGCGTAGCTTAAACATTGCGGATTTTTCCATGCGGCTGGTCGTTTTATTGCTGCCGCAATTTGCCTTCGCCCTTGCTGGTTATATCCGGTTCGGTTCCGGCCGAATCCCCTCGGCTACTTATGACATTAGAGCTGACGACTAGTTCGGGTTGTTGCTGCACCTCACGGTAGTTTGGGCCATCGCTGTGGAGCAATTGCGGAGGGATGGGGTCCTCGTATTTGAACAGGTGGAGTCGCGGGTTTCGCCTGCGTGGATCCGCTCGGGCGTCCGGGGTTTTGAAGTGTTCGGCCTCGGTAGGAAGGTGGAAGAGCTTCACGCGGAGAAGATGGGCGAATTTTACATGGCGCAACTTGGATGGAGGCACGCTTCGCCCTGCGAAGAGAGTAAAGAGGGATAGAATGAAAGAGCCGAGCGAAGGTCCGGAAGAGAAAGACATGCCGCGCGATCTGGAATGAGCTGAAAGGTCCCAAAAAACAGGGACAGAAGGTCAGTCATGATTCGTCGCAGAATCAATCTGCTGGAATGGTGGTTCACGATCACATACCGCCTGGTTCCTTTCATCGCGTTTTCTGTGGCGTCCTATATTCGTTTCTGGTCGGGCTACTTTGAGCACGAAGATTTCGATATTTATCCCTATGTTTTTTCCATCATCGTGGTCACGGTCGTATGGGCCTTTGTCCTGGAACACTACCGGCTCAACCGGATGGAGGTGATCTGCGGAAATCAAGTGGACCTCAGCAAGAATGCCAAAGCCACGGCCGCTACGATGGGATTGGTTTTGGCGGCCACGTTTTTCTACCGACAGGCTTCCTTTTCCCGGATCTTCGTGGTGGCCGCAGGGGTCCTGATATTTGTTCTTAGCATCGTCATCCATCTCGTGTTCCGCCGCTTGATTTCCAAACAAGGATCCCTTCCGTTGACTGGGTGGCGCGTGGCGTTTTTGGGGGCTGACGAGAGTGCAGCTCGCCTGGCGGAGAAGT
Organism: Acidobacteria bacterium RIFCSPLOWO2_12_FULL_54_10; assembly: GCA_001767075.1. Taxonomy (GTDB): domain Bacteria; phylum Acidobacteriota; class Terriglobia; order 2-12-FULL-54-10; family 2-12-FULL-54-10; genus 2-12-FULL-54-10. Next base: position 24,421 of record MEKX01000134.1, read on the forward strand.
TCGAGCGACAACCCTTGATTCCATGCGAAATTATGGTCTTTGTGTCTTTGCCTGGCCAGACGCCGGCTTCTGTGCCGGGACCGGTGCTAGGGTGGGAACAGTTGGAAGAAGTTGTGGATACGTACCGCTGCCAGGAGCTTTTGATCGTGATTCCTTTCGGCTCTTTTGGGGATCGCGAGGAGGTGTTTGGGCGAGTTCGGAACCTGCCGATTCCAGCCCGCATCGTCTTGGACTTAGGAGATGGCATCTTCGCTCCGGACCGGATCTTTGATTTCTACGGCATTACGTTATTGGATGTGAAGCCTTATCCGGTGGATACGATCGGCTACCTCCTTGCCAAGCGCGTCTTCGATGTCGTTTTCTCGTTGGCCGCGCTGGTGGTGACCGCTCCTCTGACGGCGATCATTGCGTTGGCGATCAAGCTGACTTCTCCGGGCCCGGTCTTCTTTGTCCAGGAACGGATCAGCCTTAGCGGGAAGCGTTTTGGAATGCTCAAATTTCGCTCGATGGTTTTGCAGGACAACCGGACCAGCAACAGTCACCACACCTCCCGAGAGGATCCTAGGATCACGGCGGTGGGCCGGTTCCTTCGGAAGACGAGCCTGGACGAATGGCCTCAGTTTATCAATGTACTGAAGGGGGATATGAGCGTCGTGGGGCCCCGGCCCGAGCTGACCTATTTTGTGCAGAAATTTCGAGGGGACATCCCCTCGTACATGGCCCGGCACAACGTGAAATGTGGGATTACGGGCTGGGCTCAAATCAACGGCCTGCGGGGCAGCGATACGTCCATACCGAGGAGGATTGAGTACGATCTTCACTATATACAGAACTGGAGTTTGTGGTTTGATATGAAGATCATTTTTCTGACTTTGCTGCGCGGGCTGCTAAGCAGGAATGCTTACTGAAGAGTCCCCCTCGACCGGGCGCAAAGCTAGGGGATACGTCCTTAGCTCTCCCCTCAGAGTTTAAGGCGATCCCAGGAGTGCAAAAATGGAGGATAGGGTCTTTGCAAGAGAGCTCCAAGACAAAATGGTTCCGATTATGGTCCTAGGGATGGGCCATGTCGGGATTCCTACCGCAGTGGGCCTCGCGGAGCTCGGTTGGAAAGTTGCAGGCGTTGACCAAGACCTGGCCAAGATCGCGATATTGCGGGAGGGGCGGCTGCCCTTCTATGAGCCGGAGCTGCAAGAGTTATTATCCAAGCACCTGGCGAGCGGCCGGTTTATTCCCACCGAAGATGTTGAAGGCGCCATCCGCTCGGCCACCGTCCTATTCGTGTGCGTGGGGACGCCCCAAAGAAATAATGGGGAAGCCGATCTCTCCCAGGTAGAGGCAGTGGCCCGCATGATTGCAAGGAATCTGAATGGCTATAAGCTCATCGTGGAAAAGAGCACCGTTCCCGCCATTACGGCGCAGTGGATCAAAAGGACGATTCAGCGCTACGCCAAAGGAGGGAATACAAACTCGCCTGAAAATCCGGGCCACGTGTCTGGGAGTGAGATCTCGTCTCGATTCGATGTGGCTTCCAATCCGGAATTTCTCCAGGAAGGAAGGGCCGTTCACGATTTTTTCCATCCCGAGCGCGTCGTATGCGGTGTGGACTCGGAGCAGGCCTGGGAGATTCTGGCGGAAATCTACCGCCCGCTGCAATGTCCCATCCTTCGGACAGACCTCAACACCGCGGAACTGATCAAGCACACGGCCAACGCCTTTTTGGCGACTAAGATTTCGTTTATCAATATGGTAGCGGACTTGTGCGAAACCGTGGGCGCCGATGTCATGCGGGTGGTGGAAGGGATTGGTCTCGATCCTCGAATTGGGCCTGATTTTCTTCGTCCCGGCATCGGCTTCGGAGGGTATTGCCTGCCCAAAGACCTCCGAGCCTTCATTTACTTGGCGGAAGTACAGGGACTGGATTTTTCTCTCCTCAAGGAAGTAGAACGGGTCAACCAGCGGCGGTCTGAGGTTTTCCTGAAGAAGGTGCACCAGGCGCTTTGGGTGCTGAACGGGAAGACTGTGGGTGTTTTGGGATTGGCGTTCAAGCCCAACACAGATGATATCCGCGAAGCTCCCAGCATCAAGATCATCCAAGGCCTGCTGGCAGAAGGGGCGGTGTTGCAGCTCTACGACCCGAGTGCGATGCGCAACATGCAGGCGATCTTCCCCGAAGAAGGAGGCCGGGTGAAGTATTGCTCCTTGGCCTACGACGCGGCCCGTGGAGCACATGCATTACTGTTTCTGACAGAATGGGACGAATTTCGGCAGTTGGACCTGGCTCAGGTGAGGAACTTGATGGAAGTTCCCATCCTGGTAGACGGCCGGAACCTCTTTGCTCCCGCTCAGGCTCGTGCCGCTGGGTTCGAATACATCTCCATTGGGAGATAGCCCGCGCTTTGCTCTGCAGAACTCATTCCCAAACTGCAACAGGAGGGAATGAAGGACATCCTGATGGCACATTCAGCCAAGCCCAAGCCTCGGCGGCCCCGAACTCTGGTTACCGGAGGAGCCGGCTTCGTCGGCTCGCACCTCTGCGACCGATTGATTGCCGAGGGCCACGAAGTAATTTGTTTGGATAACCTCCTCACCGGTAGTGAGGAAAACATACGGCACTTGGTAGGCCATTTGCGGTTTACATTTCTTCGATTTGACATCACGAGAGCAGATGAGCTTTCGGCCTTGCTCTCCAAGATCTTTTCGGGTCGAGGTCGTTCCTCGTCAAAGCGGCTGGACTACCTGGCACACCTTGCCTCGCCTGCCAGCCCGAAGGATTATCTCCGGCATCCCATTGACACGCTTAAGGCTGGTTCTTTCGGTACTTATCATGCGCTGGAGCTGGCCCGAGCGCAGGACAGCGTATTTCTCGTGTCCTCCTCCTCGGAAATTTACGGCGACCCCGAGATGACTCCCCAAGTGGAAAGCTACTGGGGACACGTTAATCCCATAGGCCCCCGGAGCGTGTACGACGAAGCCAAACGGTTTTCCGAGGCCCTCACCATGGCCTATCACCGCAAGCACGGCGTGGAGATTCGGATCGCGCGGATTTTTAATACCTACGGAGAACGGATGCGAATTGACGATGGGCGAGTGCTCCCAAACTTCATGATGCAGGCTTTACAGAATAAGCCCCTGACCGTCTACGGGAAGGGCATCCAAACCCGAAGCTTCTGCTACGTGAGCGATACAGTAGAGGGGCTCTATCGGCTCCTATTGTCGACAGAAACCGGGCCAGTGAACCTGGGTAATCCCGAAGAGGTCTCCATTTTGGAGTTTGCGCGAGAAGTGATTGAGATAACCGGCAGTCGCAGCAAGATAAACTTCCACCCGTTGCCCGTGGATGATCCCCGGCGGCGGCGGCCGGACATCTCTAAAGCAGTTGCAACCTTGAACTGGAAGCCAAAGGTGGGTCGGTGCGAGGGAATCGAACGAGTGATTCCATACTTTAAGGCCCAGGTGCAGGCTCGTGCGCAGGAGTGAAAATTCAATGCGAGTTCTCGTAACCGGGGGCGCGGGTTACATTGGCAGCCACGCCGCGCGGCTGTTGGCCCGACAGGGGCATGAAGTAGTCATCTATGACAATCTTTCTACAGGGCACCGCTTTCTGGCAGATGGGTTTCCGTGCGTCATTGGGAACATTGCAGATCCGAAAAAGTTGGTTCCGGCTTTGAATGGGGTTGAGGCCGTGATGCATTTTGCGGCCCACGCGGAAGTGGCGGAGTCCGCACAGAATCCTCGGAAGTACTTCGAAAATAATGTGGTTTCGGGATTGGCTCTTTTGAATGCTGTCGTGGAAGCGCACGTGCCTTTTTTTATCTTTTCTTCTAGTTGTGCAGTCTATGGCCTTCCCCAAGAGCTTCCGATTCCAGAGAACACTCCTCGCCTTCCTATCAATCCCTATGGCGCTTCGAAGCTGGTGTTCGAACACACTCTGGAGGCTTACGGCAAAGCCTACGGGCTCCGGTTTGTCAGCCTGCGCTATTTCAATGCCGCGGGAGCCGACGAAAGCGGGAAGATTGGGGAGTTACACCGACCGGAAAGCCACCTGATTCCTCGCGCCTTGGAGGCAGCAGCCGGAGCCCGAGAAGAACTGGAGATCTACGGGACTGACTATCCCACGTCAGACGGGACCTGTATCCGGGATTACGTTCATGTGAACGACTTGGGCGAAGCACACCGGTTGGCGCTGGAATATTTGCGGAGCGGGGGCGAATCCACGGCGCTTAACTTGGGGAGCGGTACAGGCCACTCGATTCTTCAAGTGCTTTCGATGGTGGAGGAAGTAACCGGTTGTACCCCAGGGAGGCGCTTTTCTCCACGGCGGGCGGGAGACCCCCCGGTGCTGGTGGCCGATCCCCAGCGAGCGCGGCAATTGCTCGGCTGGAAGCCATCCCGCTCTCTGCGGGAGATGGTGGCCACTGCTTGGAAGTGGATGCAGCACAGCCGATCGTACAGTTCCAAATCT
>MEKX01000135.1:0-555 GCA_001767075.1 Acidobacteria bacterium RIFCSPLOWO2_12_FULL_54_10
AATGTTACGATGACCCCAAGACAATCTCGGTGCGCTGCGCAGACTTGCGTCGAGCGGCCCGATCTGAAGCCGGATGGCAACAACAATGCCATCAGCGGCACTTCCACTGGTTGCACCACCACCGGCCTTACCGTTCCTGCGGGAAAACCTCTCGGCACGAAAGAACTTTGGTTTGATCCGTGCCAGTTTTCGGTGCAGCCGCTGGGATACTTCGGAAACACTGCTAGAAACTCGGTGATTCAGCCGGGAATTTGGAATGTGAATCTCTCATTCGTGAAACAAACGGAAATTGCGGAGGCCAAGAACCTCGAGTTTCGAGCGGAGTTCTTCAATGCTTTGAACCACGTTAATCTCGGAGTTCCGAGCGGCGCTACGTTTCAAAATGCTGCCGGCCAGCTCAACTCCAACTCGGGGAGGATCACCGACACCGCTACCCGCATGCGCCAGATTCAACTTGGACTGAGGTTCACGTTCTAGCGAACAGAATGACTTCATTGTGAGGAATAACCGCCGGTCACCCCGGCGGTTATTTCCATCCCGTAGTATCATCTTAAG
>MEKX01000135.1:606-3251 GCA_001767075.1 Acidobacteria bacterium RIFCSPLOWO2_12_FULL_54_10
GTTCCTCCGATCAGGCAGCTTCTGAAACCGCCGGAGTACTTCCGCCAGATATTAGTCCTGATTCGCTGAACCGCCTTCCGTTGATTAAGAGAGAAGAGTTGGACGAAGCCAGACAAAAGATATACGACGAAGCGGTCAAATCGCCCGAAGGACTCCGGGGAGTGGCTGGCATACGCCTGCACGCCTCAGGAGTAGATGTTCGCTACGATTCTCCCCTCGGGAATCGCCTGACCGAATTAGCCATCAGTACTAACGCCGCAGAAACGGATGCGCCCTATGAGTGGACCCTCCATGCCGAGGAAGCGCTGCGGCAGGGTGTGGAAAGGGAAATTATTGACCTCCTAATACAAAAGAAGCCGCTCACGGAACAGGTGAAGGGAGTGGGCGAGACGGAAATGGCCATCGTCCAGTTGGTGCGCGAAGCGGTCACGAAACACAAAGTATCCTCTGAGACCTATGCAGCCGCCTTGAAAGCGCTGGGAAAAGCTAATCTGGTGGATATAGTTACATTGTTCGCCGGCTACAGCGGGACCTCGGTAAGGCTGGGCGTGGTGAATCAGCACATTACGACGGATTGGAAGCACATCGTGCCGCTACAGCTTCCGTACGACTGGGCTGGTTCAACTCCCCCGGACATTGACCCAGGCTCCCGAAGCCGACTTCCCTTGATAAAAACTCCTCAGCCCCCACCTAATCCAGATCGTCCCACGCTGGCCCCATGGGGAACAGGTCCGAACCAGTTATCGCTCCACGCAGGAAAACCAGGGGAGCTAGAGGCTGCTATCGGGAAGCGGCTGATGGAACTGACAATCCTGGTAACGGCCCGCGAGGTCAACCAACAATATCTGTGGACGATGCACGAATTGGAAGCGGCTAAAGTCGGCTTGGAACCACAGATTATCGATGTCGTGCGGAATCGCATGCCGCTGGCGGGTATCGGTGAGAAGGAAGCGGCGATTATTCAAATTGGCCGCGACATTTTTGGGAAGCATGTCGTGACTTCGGAAACCTATGCAGTCGCCTTAAAGCTTTTTGGCGAGCGGAATGTCATGGATCTTGCAGGCTTGATAGCCGAGCAAGCTGGGAACGCCGTGATTCTGACCGCGTTTGACCAGCGCTTGCCACCAGAGCAGAAACCATTGCTGACGGGCACTCCGTGATTTGCATCAAAAGTCGCTGGTGAATAGGGGGGGTTCGTAAAGCTGCCTCATGCTCGTTTTTATTAAGGGCACCATTACATTTCTGCTTTCATGCGGACAAAACTTCTGCGAGCCAGGCAGGATACATCCTGAGGGCGCAGAGATTGAATTGTGCAGCCCGATCATTACTTGGTGCGTGTCGCTCTTTGATGCGACCCGGAAAGTGTCTTGCCGCCGCCGGCCAACGGTTTCTGCTCAATGTGCCCACCAGCGGAACCGCCGCTTCCTCCAGTCTAACCGTCGTCGTGAACTGAACGGCGGGGGTGAAGAAGTAACGACGAGCGAAAGGCTTCCAAATCGGCAGTAAAAATCCAGAAATAGTATTAGGCTAATATCCTTCCTGATTAGCACGGCAATATTATTTGCACGATCTTTTTAATGTGCCTGCATTGGCCAGCGGCTTTACAGGGTTTGCGCGATGCTGCACGGAAATATCGAAAACACTCAAGATGGTTTGCACAATCGGCTTGAACTATGTCTGGAAAGCGAGCCGGCCAGCACCGATCTAGCCGAGGATTTAATTCTGCAATTCTGCCAATCCACAGAATTCAGCGATGATGAGCTAAATGAAATTGGCCTGGCGGTGCGGGAGTCCGTTGCCAACGCGGTGATCCACGGCAACGGCTGCCAGGCTCATAAAAAGGTGCTCCTGAAGGCCGAATTGCGGGATACTGCAATGGTGATTACCGTAACAGACGAAGGAGAAAGGTTTGATCCGGAAGCTGTGCCGGACCCGCTGGTGGGCGACCAACTGTTCAAGGAATCCGGGCGCGGGATTCTGATGATCAAGACGTTGATGGACGAAGTTTCCATGCGGCGGCGCGATGCCGCTGGCATGGAAATCTGCATGACCAAAAATTATTCCAAATCGACTCACACAGGGGGACACAAAATGAGCCTTAAAATTAGCAGCAGGAATGTGGATGGCGTGACCGTTCTGGATTTGAGCGGCCGCATTGTTCTGGGAGAAGCGAGCAGTTTGGTGCGCGAAACATTAAAAGACATGGCCGGGCGCGGAGAGAAGAAGATTCTGCTGAACCTCGCCGACGTCGGCTACATCGACAGCTCGGGGCTGGGCTCGTTGGTGGGCGGCTACACCTCCGTGTCGAACGCGGGCGGCCAGATCAAACTGGTGAACCTGAACACCAAAGTGCACGACCTGCTGCGCGTCACCAAGCTGATAACCGTCTTCGAGGTGCATACGAGCGAGAGCGCGGCGATCAAGAGTTTCTCATAATTTGATCGTCCGGTAGCACAAAGCGAAAACGTATCGGGAGGCCCATTATGGCGGTCTCCATAGGCACACGTCTTGGGACTTACGAGGTCACGGGGGACCTGGGTGCAAGGGGGGCATGGGCGAGGTGTATCGCGCGCGGGGCACGGAACTCCTGCGCGAGGTGGCCATCAAGGTGCAGCCTGCGGAGTGTGCCCACAGCACTGAGCGGC
>MEKX01000135.1:3262-6927 GCA_001767075.1 Acidobacteria bacterium RIFCSPLOWO2_12_FULL_54_10
CGCCGCGAGGCGCAGCAGTGCGAGTTTCCAGAGTCGGATCGCCCATGAAACGCACAACGGACGCATCCAGAACGGCCAGGGTAAAGTTTTGAATGGGAGGATAAGAAACGTTGTAAAATTCATCTGCCATGGCGATCCATCTTAGTTTGAGCCTTTCCCGGCGGACCACGCGGTCAGGGCTTTCTCCAATCAAAGTAATCAGAATTCTCGCGCTCGTTGCATCGTTCACCGGCTTGGTAACCTGTTCGTCGCCCGTCCAGCCGCTGCCCGGTCGGGAAGACGCCATACAGAAAGCGCTCCAGGCTGGCACGGGCGTGGTGAACCTGCCGCCAGGGATAATACAGATATCCACCGGCCTCAGCATACCCTCCGGCGCGCACGACCTGGTGGTGCAAGGCGATCCCGAGGGTACTGTGCTGCGGATGACGGACGATTTCCATGCCAAAGCGGTGATTACGATCCATGCCGCGCGAGGCGTTCAATTACGAGGTATTTCCGTGGAAGGCAACCGCGACACGTTTCAGGGCACCTTCGAGCTGCCACCATCCGATGTGACCTTTGCAGAGTTTTACACCCATAACGGGCTGCTGGCAGAAGATACCGCGTCGCTCAGCATCATCGATATCAAGTTCCGGAAAATACCCGGCTTCGCAATTCTGATCAACAATAGCTCCGGGGTGGTGATCGAGAAAGTGCAGATCGAGGAAAGCGGCTCTCGAAACAAAAGCGGCAGGAACAACACCAGTGGCGGAATCCTGCTCGAGGGGGGAACCTCGGATTTCTCCGTGCTCGGATCGCTGATCCGCAAGGTATCGGGCAACGGCATCTGGACCCACTCCCTATATACCGCTCCCCGCAATCGCAACGGGCGGATCGCAGATAACCATTTTGATACCGTTGCCCGTGATGCCATCCAGGTGGGGCATGCTACCGGCATCCGGGTGGAAAATAATTCTGGCCGCTCGATTGGTTTTCCCTTCGACGCCGTGGATGCAGAAGGCGGGGGAACGCCCGTGGCCATCGATACCGCCGGCAACACGGACCGTTCCGTTTATGCCGCGAACCGTTTTGAGGAAATCAACGGCAAGTGCATTGATCTCGACGGGTTTCACGACGGGGAGATTCGTGGAAATGTTTGCATCAATCGCCTCCCGGCGGAAAGCTACCCCCACGGACACTTTGGAATCGTCTTCAATAACGCCAACCCAGACATGCAATCGGCGAACATAACCGTCGTAGAAAATGTGATCGACGGTGCAAAGTTTGGAGGAATCTTTCTCATTGGGACAGGACACCTCATTGCCCGCAACCACCTCCGCAACCTGAATGTGGCTCATTGCAACGAAGAAGCCGCCCGCTTTGGCTGCTACCATTTCCCGGATGAGCCGGACCTGCTGCAGAGCGGGATTTACTTGGGACGCGGCGCCGAGCGGCCCGCACCTGCCCGCGGCAACACAGTTCGCGACAATCAGATTTCCGGCTACCGGATGAGCACCCGCTGCATTGCTCTGGCGCCCGGCATTTCCGCGTCGGATAACGAAATTGAAGGGAATCGGTGCGCGGACCAGGCAGAAGGAAAGAAATAGGACAATTCGGATTCGGCGACTCGGCAACACCATCAGCAATGCGTCATCGTTTAGATAGAAGGCATTCTTCAAGTTCAGCTTTGTGGCGTGGTCCAGAGTGCCGCTGGCATAGTGATGCCAGCGATTCTCCTTCCGCAAGGCGTGCAACACCCTAATGGAACTATACGGCCCGAACGCTTGACACACGAGAGATATCCTCGCGATTCGTCAAAGACCTGGGTAACTTGCGCTTGACTCAAGAGCGCATGGAAGATTAGGATTTTCGTTGAATCGGAATCTCGAAATGAACTTCCGGCTTAATAACTTTTTATTGCTTCGGTTCAGTTACAATGAGAAAAGTTAAATGAAAATTGTAGCTTGTCTCAAGCAAGTACCCGCAAAAGATTCTCCGTTGCGACTTAAAGAAGATGCCACCTGGATTCGGGAAGACGATTTAAGTTATGAGATCAATGAGCCTGACTCCTATGTTCTGGAAGAGGCATTGCAGCTAAAGGAGAAGCACGGAGGCGAGGTCATCGCGCTCAGCGTGGGGCCGTTGCGCGTGCAGCAGGTGATTCGAGAGGCGCTGGCCAAGGGCGCGGATCGCGCCATCCACATTCAGGAAGATTCCCGTTCCAGAACAGACAGCTATTATTCCGCCCGGCTGATGGCCGAAGCGCTCCGCCAGGAAGGTTTTGATCTGATCCTTGCCGGGCTGCAATCAGATGACATTGGTTTGGGCCAGACCGGTGTGATTCTAGCCGAACTTCTGGGCGTACCACATGCCAGCATCATTATGGTAGTGCAGGCGCTGGACGGCAGATTGAAAGTGAAACGCGAACTCGAGGGCGGATGGTTCCAGTGGGATGAGATGCCTTTGCCCGCTTTGCTGACGATTCAATCGGGTCTGAACAAGCCTCGTTTCGCGTCGCTCAAAGGCATTAAAACATCCAAATCCAAGGAGATTCGCCAGTTCACTCCGGAACAACTCCAATTGAACAGCGCGGAAATCCCAGAAGGTCAAAGGCTCCGCCGAGTCTACATCCCGACCAAGACCAAAAAGACCGAATTTCTGCTAGGCTCGCCTCGGGAAGCCGCAGCCAAGCTGGCGGAAAAACTGCGCCTCGTAGCGCTGCAATCTTGAGATTGGATATTTGATAAGCCGCATGAGCGAAGCTATTCTTGCAATCTTAGAACAGAGTGACGGCAAGCTGCACCGCATGAGTTGGGAAACTCTTGCCGCGGCGCAGAAACTATCTGGCGAACTCTCCCGGCCGGTGGAAGCACTGCTGTTGGGCAATTACATCCAAGCCCTGGCGGAAGAACTATCCTCGACGCGCCTGGCCTGCATTCGTGTAATCGAGGACCAGCTATTGCAGACTTATACGCCCGATGGATATGCCATCGTCTTGCGGCAGGTGATCGAACGCCAAAAACCCTACTTGGTTTTGCTGCCGCACACCTATCAGGTTCGCGACTTTGCGCCGAAGCTGGCCACTGCACTGGGTCGGCCCCTGCTGAGTGACTGTATTGGTTTCCGGCAGGAAAACGGAGAATTGATTTTCACGCGGCAACTATTCCAGGGAAAAATTAACGCCGATTTCTCGTATACAGGCGATCCGCCATTTCTGGCTTCCCTGCAAGCGGGCAGCTTTCGGGGCGACCAAGTTGCGCAAGCGGAAAGCAAAGCGCCGGTTGAACTGGAGCCAGCGCACATCGCTGCGGAACAGATTCGCACCAAACCCACGGAAAAATTCCAGGAGGCCAGGCAAACCGTGAACCTGGCGCAGGCCGACATCATCGTCGCCGTTGGACGGGGAATCAAGGAGCATGAAAATCTAGCGCTGGTCCAGAAGCTCGCGGATGCTTTGGGCGCGGAAATCGGCGGATCACGACCGGTTTGCGACAGCGGCTGGCTACCCATGGAGCGGCAGATCGGCAGTTCGGGGCAGACGGTCGCTCCCAAACTTTACATCGCCGTCGGAATTTCAGGCGCTATTCAGCACCTGGTGGGCATGAAAAGCTCGCGGACCGTGGTGGCTATCAATAAGGATGCCAGTGCGCCAATTTTTGAGATTGCTGATTATGGAATTGTTGGCA
>MEKX01000136.1 GCA_001767075.1 Acidobacteria bacterium RIFCSPLOWO2_12_FULL_54_10
TGGATGTGGTTGGACGGAGCCTTGCCCGCCAACAGGCTATCGACTTCCGCCTTGGTGTACACGCTCAACTCGTCGCGGAGCTGCGTCGCTGTCAGGCCGAGGACAGACTTATCTGACGCGGTGCGCAGGTAAAGGTTGCCGCCCAGCGCTTCCAGAAACAGCGTGGAGATGACCCTCACCAGACCGTTCAGAATCGTGTCGCCGTTCACGCGCAGCCGGTAATCGGGGTCCTTGTCTCCGTTGATCGTAAGCCGGTCCACGATCTTCATGAAGCCGTTGATAAGAGCGGCGTCGCGGGAAGCGTCCCCGTCCGCCCGGAAGTTGAAGTTGGGGTCCACTCCCGGCGCGGAAACGTACAGGCGGGATAGCAGCAGAATATCCTTGATTGCGGCGAGCAGGCCGTTTGTGGTCTTGCGCCCGTAGATTTCCAGGCCGTCCGGGCCGCCGTAAATGATCGCGCCCGCGTCCCCAACATCGGGATTTACGGGGTCTTCGGTGCTATCGAATTGCTCGAAGCGCAGAGCGCGCGCCGCGAAATATCCGGCATTGGCATCGCTTGCCGGTCCCGGCTTGTCTGTTACCTTGACGTACCCCGCAGCAAGCGCGGCCAGAGCATTGTTGTTGATCTTGATCCAGGCGTCGGCCAGCTTGGAATAGAGGAAGTAAGCGGATTCGTACCGATTCAGACGGATGGAAGCTGCTCCCAGGCGCAGCTTGCTTCCCGGCAGCACGCTCTCATCCTGAAGCTCGATGTAAACGTTATCGACGTTGTAAAGGATCAGTAAGCTGTCGCCTTCCACACCACTCGTCTCGATGGAGGGCGTGGCCGTGATCGTTACATTGGCGCTGGCCCCAATGGGGCAGGAAAGGGCGTTCGGCTTGATTGCAGTCCCTGCCGTCAGGAGTTGTTTTTTTAGCGGCTGCGCGGTCTGCTGGACGGTGCGAATCTTTTTGACCGTGAGCGCACGGTAGGGATAAGAGGAGTCCTTCGTGTGGCCGGCCATCGCAATGGTGACCGTGTCCTGAATACCAATTCCGAATCCCACCTCGGAGAGCAGCGAGAAGCCGGAAGTGTTCCCCGACAGAGTCGCCTGGTCCGGGAACTGCGGGCCTTGGTCACAGACGGCAAAAAACAGTCGGATAAAGAAACTATCCTCGCGCGACGAGCAACCGCAGACGTGTGCCTTGACAACGCCGACGTCGTTATAGATGGGCTATTTCGGCTGCTAAAGAGCAGGGGGGAGCTACCATCTGGGGCCCAGAAACGCCGCCTTTGCCAACGTGGGCGCCCCAAGGTATATCGTCAGAACGGCTTGGAACGCCGTCAGTGCCAACGATTCGGACTGGGCGGGCCGCTTACCATTCGCCCATCAAATCTCATCCCTGGGCGATCCTCGTTTCGGGAGATCCGAACCGCGACGCGAGTTCTTCCATCAATTCCCGGTCCCTCTTCCGCTTCGCGATTGCCCGGGCCACTACTTGCGATTGCCGCGGCTGCTCCCACTAGGCCGGCGGCTTGGGTTTCTTTGGAATTTCCGCCCCGGAACGGGGACTCGTCGCGTGCGATTCCTGCATCAAGCCCACTGCATTCCGGAGGTGCTTGATCGTCGATTCGATTTGCTGGTGGGCCCGGCTTGCAAAAAAGGTCAGCGTTGGTGAGGGTACGAACAGAGGGAGAGCTTGCAGGTCCGTCAAAAATGGTTAGCGGATTTTTGGCGGAAACAATCTAGGCGGTCAAGACTGGGGCATCCTTTCTCTGCTCAATGTGTTTGGCAATGGCATCCCGATATGGTGGTCTCAGCCCGATGAACTCGACCGCCATGTACTCTCCCTTCTGGGCACGGACCACCAGCCCGCCTGTCTGCACCGCGACCCCCGTCGTTCCAACAGGAGGCAGAACGAATCGCAGCGTGACCGCTTGTGAGACTTCAAACGTCTGCTGGGTCTTGATCAGCATCCCCGTCTCGCTGATGTTCTCACAATGGCCTAGCGCGTAGGTCTGCGGAGTCTTGCACTCCACGCGAACGAGCAGTGGAACACGGTGGGCCTTCCTCCGTTCCTTCCCTGGATGGATCGGCGATACTCCCACGTTTGGCATTCCAAAACGGGCACCTTCACAAAACTTGTCGCTCAATTCTCCTATTCACAAGAGCCACGCGCAGGAACTCCGGCGACGTCAATCGGTTTTCGACCAGGGAAACTGTTCCCTCTCCAGCCATATCAGAAGTGTTTTCTCGCTGAGGGAATGTGATCCAAGCCCGAACAGCGCCGCCTCACTGTACCAAACATCGCAACCTACCCACCACAGGCAAGGTCTCTCCGCGCCCATGTTTCTGGACGATACAGCCTGCGTGCAAGGAGGCAATTCCACATGCTGAACCAATCCCTGAATACTCGCAGGCCTCCGTCAGTGCTGTTAGAGGTAGCGGGCGAATATCGGCACATCTTCGCCCGCGTGCAATCCAAAGACATCAGTGAGAGCGGCGTTCTAGTGCGAACCGCCGAGACGCCCACGCCCCTGACCGAATTCATGGTGCGCTTCGTTCTTCCTGTCGCTCCGCAAGACATTGCCATAGAAAGCGCGGGCGCAGCAGCTCGCGCCCTTCCCGGCGTAAACATGACGATTGTGTTTATGAATCTGCGCGAGGAGCAGCGCCGGGCAATCGCCACGTTTGTGACCCAGTCCTCGGCTGGGCCTACTCAACCTCCGGAGATGCCACGATGACTCGTTTCGCAAAGCCGCTATTGCTGCTCGCTACACTCGTGATCTTCATGGCCTTTTCTGAGGGGCTATCTCAAACGGCAGCGAAGGTCGTGGTGCGGCCAGAGGCGACGATGACCATCGAGCCGGTTGAGTCTCCGGCACCGGGTGCGCCGCGGGCGCGCTGGTTTCAGGTTGACTTCATCATCCGCATGGACCCCGGAGCGACGGCCTTATTATTCGCGGAATCGGTGGGCGTGAATAGCCGTCAAAGTTTCTTGGTGAAACAGAGCGGAGAAAGCTCGCAACGGACGATTGAGCGGGGCGCTCCGCTCCTAAGGATACAGAAGAACGGGCGCCATTCGCTCCTCGTGGGCATTGTTGCTGAAGAACGGGGAGAATCTCTCCGGTTCGTTCTCAAGTCATCGGACGGCTCCATTAGTGTCACCAGAATTGTCCGGCCGTGAAAGGATCAATCCTGTCCCCAATGGCCCGTAGCCAAACTGTTCGGTTTTGAAGCGGCGTGCTCGCTATCGTGAGCAAGAAAGAGATTTTCGCGCTTCCTCCTGGCTGCGCAGATTAGCCTTGTGGGCGGGGGAAGACCCTATGCGATCTTTCGATGCCGCTCCTTCAGAGGGTGTCAAATTGGGAATGGAGCATCGAACAAGCCAGCGCGCGGAACTGCTGGTGCAGGTAGAGTGCGAAGCAAAGGGAACTTACAGCCTGGGGCGATGCGAGAACATCAGCGAAACCGGGCTGTTGGTGCGGACTCCAGAGACGTTTGAGCCATCCACGGCCGTCATGGTCCGCTTCGCTCTCCCACCGCCGATAGCCGTTTCAATCGAGGCCAAAGGAACTGTCGTGCGTGTCCAGCCGGGCGAATGCATGGCGATTCAGTTTGTCGAACTCAAAGACCGATACCGTGCAGCAATCACTGAATTTGTCGAGCAGGCGAGTAAAGAAGGCAAGCCCCTGCCGTCAGGAGGATGATGGAGATGAGCGAGAATCGAGAGAAAGGCGTCGGTGAAAACGAGAACAACGCCGGAGCAGATCAAAGTCCACAACGGCCAGCGAAAAAGCCTTATATCCGTCCGGTCTTGGTGGTTCTCGGAAAAATCGGGCAAATCGTCTCCAACAACTGAGCCGTGGTCTTTGGCCGAGAAACCACAGGAAACTTTCCTCCCAGGGTTCTTGTGCGTTTCGCGATGAATCCAGCCATTGTCCCGAGCGCCATCGGCCCATCCGTTCGTCCCTAGGAGACCCCCGATTCTTTCGTTGACACCGCGGCGGTAACCGCAGACGATCGACGGCAGAGCGCAACGATTATTTCCGAGTGGGCGACAATCCAGGAGTAACCGAGGGCGGCCCTCAACACTATGGCGTTTATCGCGATTTATCCCAGACTGCGCTCCTCACCCCCTGTTTGCCAGTGGTTAACAACGTTCGTAAACCAAAGAACATTGCTTGGCGAAAACCATGTGGTTCCGGCACATGAATTGTCAACGAATTTCCCATTGAGCTTTCAATCAATTGTTGGAGAACTCCCGCTAAATGACTTGGCGGAGCTTAGATGGCGGGTCCGCCAGTCTGTTTTTCATGATTCCGAGCGTTTGATTTTGTCCGGGGCTACTTCGGGCTCAAAGATTGTGCCGGCGAGCGGGCTGTCAATCCACATAAGTTCGTTCTTTAAGAATTCCCTGACCGTAGTTTGTATTTGGGGAGGTGCATTGCGAATGTATTCCCGTGTCCGATCAAAAGCTCGGGCCTTTTCCCACAACTCCTTTACATAACCAACGGCGTCGTGCGGGCTGAATTCTCTATGGCGCTTCTCATTCCAATTGGACTCTAATCCCGTCCAAACTACAGCTTCCAAACCGATTTTCTTTGCCATCCAGATCTTTATACGCTCCCGAATCTCCGGGTGGACTTCGCCGACAAAATCACACTCTTCTCTACTGAAGTGATGAATACTCTGAATCTTACATCGTTCTCGAAATCTGAGATTTTTCCGAGCATCCTCAAGATTTTCCATTTCGCTTATGGCCCAGTATGTACGTTGGAGTCCTGAACCCGGGTTAAGTACGAGAGTGAGTCTTCCGTTGGTTGATATTCGCGCAAACTCAACTGGCAAAGTCGGACCATCCAGCTTCCAACGCGTTCGAATCCTCAGAGTCCTTGTTGACCAGATTAGTGAGCCCCACCCTATAATTGCGATATTCATTAGTTCAGACCCATGCTTCTGTTCAAGCCAGCACAATCGTTACCATGAATGTAGCTAGCCGAAGGGGAGGTATCTAGGGAACCTGAGTTGATATTGCTATGCAGTAGGACCCTGAAGCAAGGCCAATGAGCAGATGCGAATCGTCTTGTTAACTCTTGGTCAATGGGCCGAACGTCCCAGTCGCTACCGCTGGCATTACGAGCAACGCGACTGACCGACGACTCGGTCTGGTGCCGATTTGAGCCAAGCACATCTATGAGCTAGCAGCCCTTCAGTCAAATGAAAGTGGACCCCAGAGATGCTGAACTACCGCCCGAAAGTTCTACCAAAGATAATTACGGAGTTCCGTAAGTGCAGCGAGAGGAAAGGAACTGAGGCAGGAACAGGGCCGAGACCGTAAGGAGCAGATCATCGGCGCGTTGAAATGGATGGAGGGCGAAGATGGCGGAATTGGCGCTGGAGGTGGGGCTAAGCGATCTGACTCATCTAGGAGAAGTCCAGACATTCCAAGAGCGGGAACCTGCGAGTTTGCTATTGGAAACTCACGCCTTCGCTGACCGTAGCAACTCCGATACCTTTCGTGCCATGAAATCTAAGGAAAAGGGTTTCCTCAACAGGGGCGTATCATGCTGAACAATCCCATGGCTCTCCATCGTGTTGTCCGCGTACCCAGATACAAATATTACTTTCATCTCTGGATGTCTATCCTTTAAGAGCGCTGCAAGTTCAGGCCCACTCATCTTCGGCATCACCACGTCGGTCAGGAGGAGGTGAATCGCTGTCTCATGTACCTTACCCTTTCGAATGGCAGCGGGACCATCTTTCGCTTCCAGCACGGTGTACCCGCAATCCTTTAGAAATTTGCAAATGACCTTCCGAAGGGCAGTATTGTCTTCGGCTACGAGCACTGTTTCGTTTCCTCGCATAGGGCTCTCCTGTATAACGGGTTCCGATGGCGGTTCGTCTGCCCCGGTCACCCTGGGAAGATAAATACTGACAGATGTTCCTCGCATAGGGGCACTTGCGACTTCGATATAGCCCTTGTGTTGTGTGACTACGCCATAAACGGTCGCGAGCCCCAATCCGGTCCCTTTCTTTTTTGTGGAGAAAAAGGGTTCAAAGATGTGGGATCGTGTCAGTGAGTTCATCCCTTGGCCAGTATCCGTGATTGCAAGTCGAACGTATTGTCCATTTGGCACGGCCTGACGGGAGCCTTCATTCAAAGCATCAAAATCGACATTGGCTCCCTCAATTTCGAATTTTCCTCCTGTGGGCATGGCATCGCGGGCATTCGCAGCTAGATTCAGAATTACCCGCTGCAGCTGCGTAGGATCCGCCTTGATCTTGCCCAAGTCTGGGGCCAGATTTACCTCTATGTTAATGTCTTCTCCTAATAATTTCGGTAAGAGGCCTCTCATTTCTTCAAAGGCGTTTATCAGGTCGATGCTTCTCAACTCCTGAGCCTGCTTGCGGCTGAATATTAGTAGTTGAGTTGTTAACGAAGCAGCCGTCCGGCCTGCTTTCTGAATTTCCACGAGGCTCTTTCGGACAGTTCCATTCGATCGCAGTTCTTTGAGTGCCACTTCCGTGTGAGCCAAGATCACGCCCAGAAGATTATTGAAATCGTGTGCTATCCCCCCTGCCAAGCGTCCCAGAGCCTCCATCTTTTGTGCTTGTCGCTGTTGCGCTTCGAGCTCAGTG
Source organism: Acidobacteria bacterium RIFCSPLOWO2_12_FULL_54_10 (assembly GCA_001767075.1). Taxonomy (GTDB): domain Bacteria; phylum Acidobacteriota; class Terriglobia; order 2-12-FULL-54-10; family 2-12-FULL-54-10; genus 2-12-FULL-54-10. Next base: position 6,624 of record MEKX01000136.1, read on the forward strand.
GTGTCTGTCAGGTTGCGGACGGTAGCCATTACCAAGGCCCCAGCAAATATGAGTCTGAGCTCTGCCTTCACGTCTTCGAGCCTCACCTCCGCCGAAAACTCTGTTCCATTCTTTCTTCTCGCACGCAACCTCAAGATTTTCGTCCGAGAGCGATTTACAACCTCAGACATGCTCCGGCTCCGGTATCTAACCGGTATTAACCGTTCCAACGGTTGGCCGAGGACTTCGTCGCTAGTGTATTGGAAGAGCTGCTGAAAGGCATCATTCACAAACACAATCTCTCCCTGCTTGGTCAGTCCAAGGAGCGCATCGCCGCGCGACTCGCCGCTATGTCTTTGCCGCAGTATCTTCTCTCCTTCGGACACAAACAACTTTCCACGTTCAACAGGGGGCCTTGGAGAAACAGCTACTTTAAGACACCATGCGAGCAACGCCACAGGTGTGAGCTGCATCTCGCCGAGTCTCAATAGACCCCGGTTTCTTGAGGGGAAAGCGAGGGGATTCTTATGATTGGCAAATTACGCGACAGTATCAGGAGTGCACAATAGCCCAAAAGCCCTACTAGTACTAGACCTACTGATCTGTCGCGTCCAAGGCCCTGCGCAGCAGAAACACCGCGTAACAAGCAGTCCACCTTGGCGTGTCCCGAGACTCCTGTAAGCGAATCAGAAACTCAATTTGAGTGCAAGCAACATCGTACGGCCACCAGGGTCGGTCGTGTTGGTTCCAAAGGCCGAACTATTCATTGTCGCGACGGGGTTGCCGAAGTTTCGGTGATTCCAGGTGTTGAACAGATCCGCTCGGAGCTGGATTGAAAGCTGTTCGGAAATCGGAATTCGTTTAAGCACGCTCAGATCCCAATTCGCAAAGCCAGGGCCTCGAAAAGTGTTCCTGCCGAGGTTTCCTCCTTGGGGCATGGAGTTGGCCAAGGGCAGTTTACCCGTCAAGGGCGTCAGGAAAACGTCTCCGTCCGGGATCGCAAAAGTTCTTAAATTTCCCAGGTCAGGGTCCCGGGAAATGCGGCCCGTCGAATTGTAGTCTGGACGCCAGCCAATCGCAAACCCAGACCCACCGCTGTCTACACCGGTCCTGACAGTGAAAGGCTGTCCGGACTGCCACTCACTGAAGCCCCCTATCTGCCACCCGGAAGCAACGTACCGGATCAGTGAGTTTTTACCTCCGAACCCTGGAAAGTCGAAGAGGTAGTGAATCGACAGTCGCTGTGGCCTGTCGAAAACAGAGCGGCTCCATTCGTTTCGGTAGTTGAAGAAGTTCTGGGGTGCGTGCGGACTGGATAATACAATGTCTCCGATCGCCAGTGGCTCATCGTTATCACTGAAGTTCGCACTCCAAGTATAGTTTGCTCCGATGAGCAAACCCGGGCTAAACCTTTGTTCAAAACGCGCAAACGCCGCATTATACCGGCTCAGCGCGGTGGATTCTATAGAGGCGCGGGAACCCCACGAGGGGTTTAGGCGCCGCTGCTGCAAGCTCGGTGCTGCTGAAGCGGAGCCACTATCTCGGACCTGCTTCGCCTGATCTGCGGTGAGAATGCCCGGATTCCTCTCGTCTAAACGCAGCAGGTGATAAGAACGATTTCCCGAATATCCGATTTCCAAAAGTAGATTCCGCCGTATTTGTCTCTGAATCGAAAAGCTCCAGAAATGTATCGTGGGATTCTGTATATCAGCCGGCGTATTCACAAAAGCGATCGTAGGGTCAAATGCGGTGGAAACCGTCGTCAGCTTGGGTGCAAGTGTCGGGAAAAGGCCAATTGTCTGTGGCTGAAATATAGCACTCATCTGCACGCGCGGATAATTCATCGCAGTGAGAGTCAGAACATTGTAGAAGATTACATCGTAGCCCATGCCGAAGCCACCGCGGAAGACGGTTTGTTGTGGTCCGAAAACACGCCGTTGCCAGCCGGCTTTCGGATCGGGGCTGTAGGCGAAACCGAAGCGTGGCGCGAAGTTGTTCCGATCTGACCGCGCTGGCAGGGGTACCCCCGCTGCGGCAATCTCTGACGATGCCGCTCCAAAAAATCCGAAAGGTGCCCCGGAGAATTCATAACGAAGCCCCAAACTGAGCGTAAGCTCCCGACTGACTTTGACGTCATCCTGGATGAAGTAGAACTGATTGGTTTGCCCAGCGTCAAACGTGGGATCTGTAAGTGATTGCCGCAAACTAAAGGCCCGATTATTCAAGAAATCGCTTAGATTCTGAAAGAGCCAGGTTCCCTTTGCATCGAAAGTGGTGCGATTGAATAATCGGTTCTGCCGCAGATCGACACCAATCTTGAAGGAGTGTCGTCCGAGCAGATAGGTGAACACATCTTGCCACTGATACGTACTGGAATTCTTCCCCTGCGGGAAATTGGACGCGCCGCCAAAAGTAAAGGCGTTGGCAATTTGAACAGTGGGGTCTGTGGGATCGTTGTCCAGAAAATCTGCGTCGGTTCTAGAATAGGCGAAGCGGAATTCATTCACCCACTTCGTGGCGGGGACATAAGTGAAACCGAACGAATGGTTTTGTGAGAAAGATTCCGCTGATACGGCAAAACGGTTACCAAACTGCCTATTGCCGGTACTGTCGGGTTGGGATCGTTTATCAAGGAGAAAGCGGTAGCTGAAGAGATCTGAATCACTCAAACGATGGTCGAAGCGGACCAATCCGGACGCTAGATCTTGCCGATTAGCTAGCGGAATACGCGTTGTCCCCATTTCGATAGACACGCCGTTGATCAACTGCGGTGCCGCAGGTTCAAGCGGCCTTGTTTCCCGGTAGACGTCCTGCAAGAAACTCAGCGCCTTCAGCACGGATCCTCGACTTTCGTTTGTCTGATTAGGCCCCAGAGGAACTGTAGAAAGAGCTGCGTAGCCAGCGGGGGTGGGAATAGTGGCCGACTGTGCATTACGTGCATCGGGAGATTCCCTGCGCCGGTTGGCCTCCCCTAGGCCAAAAAAGAAAGTGCGCCCCTTTCTTAGAGGGCCCCCGAGGCTGGCTCCAACCTGATTCTGCACAAATCGTGGGGTTTCACGCAGCCCCGCACGTTTGTTGAGAAGGTTGACTGGTTCCATCCAGTTGGCGCGAAAATAATCCCACGCTTGCCCATGAAACACATTGGTGCCAGCTCGCGTCAGAATCGACACCTGGGCTCCGGTATTCCTTCCAAATTCAGCCGAATAGGCTGTCGCCTGCACCTGAAATTCAGACACGGCTTCCGGAATGATGCGGATCGTGGGACCTGTTACTGTCAAATCATTATTGTCCGTCCCATCGAGAAGAAAATTGTTCTGCCTCGCTCGTTGACCGTTCGCGGATAACTCGCTGGAGCCTGGTGCACGGGCAACCATCGGCGCCCGCAACGCTAGTCGCGTCACATCCCGGGTCGCTGAGGTTAGCGGAAGAGCCTGAGCGACATTGGCTCCGAATGCCTGTTCAATGGTTGGTGTTGCTTTCGCGAGACCACTTACCGGGATTTCGTCGCGAACCTCGATTGAGGCCTGCGTGTAAGCAATCGCCATTGTTCTGTTGAGCACAACTTCTTTGGCTGGGCCCACTGCGACATTGCCGAGCGTCGCGGACTCAAAATTGGGGGCCGAGAACACAATGTCGTAGTCTCCTGGCTGGACCCCAACGAACCGGTAAACTCCCACGTCGTTCGTGACTGCTTCTCGTTCCTGGTTGGTTGCCTTGTTGGTTATGGTGATCCTCACCGCTCGCATAACGGCTGCGCTAGGGTCTTGAACAACCCCAGAAATAAACGCGCTGGTAAGCTGCGCAGTAAGAGTTTGGCAAAGCACCGCAAAGACTAGCCAGATGGAGCAGAAGAAGAGTCGAAGTACCGTCATGCCGACGGCATTATACAGCAACTTAGAACAACTGGAACATTAGGCCCGCAATAAGTTCCAATTGCCGCTGCAACCAAATTTGTATCGAGCAACGTTCGCCCCCACGCCAGCATTTTCAACGGGAAATGCCCATTTTAGATTCAGTCGTCCGTAATACTGGATGAAAACTATAACCGCACAAGGCCTATACCGTCCATTATTACCGGCACCTTTGCGAAAATCGTTGGGTGATTTCTCGGCCCTCAAGGAACCGCACTAAACCGCTGTCATTAGCGGTGTTGAGTGAGTTCGCTGCTGGTTCGCAACTACGTTTTCTTATCCCCCGTGGCGTCACATTTGTCCACTGCTTCCCACATTGCTGCTCGTAATAATGGACACAAACGCGAATTGCTACCGCCTCATTTGCCTACTTTTGTAAGCTTCATCGCGCAGGACCTAACTTTCACTAGAGGAGGAACTTTACATGCTGTTAAGAAGAATTCTGGCTTTCGCCCTGTTGCTCGCATCGTTGTTTGCCGCTTCATCGATGAAAACAAGCGCCGGTCCCTGGCCTCCGGAATGCGGAATCTGGGACATCTGTGATTGAAGCAGCGATCACAGACAACTTTTGATTGCTGAGGGGGAATCTTGTCTGTTAGATTTCCCCTCCTTCTTGTTAGTATCAAGGGTGAGGATTCGCAATTGCGCGTCTATTTGCCATGGATGGCTACGTTGGGACTCTATGGACTCTTAATCGGGGTGTCGCTTTGCAAAGGACTTTACCGGAGGTATCCGGGCTTTTACTTCTATCTCACGTTGACGACGTCGTTGGAGCTGCTGCGGTTTTACGTTTATACGTTCGACGCACAAGATTACCTGTCGCTATACTGGTGGACTCAGTTCCTCATTGTGGCCGCTGGTTTCGGAGTCACCTGGGAAATATTTGGGCTTACGTTGCGGTATTATTCAGGAGTCCGGAGATTTGCCCGGGGGGTGGTTACCTTTGTTTTTTCCGTCCTTGCCGTGCAATTTGCAGTTAGTGCGGTTACTGGCAACTTTACGAAGAGCGTAATGGGGCTTCAGAGGAACATGCACGCAGTTGAGGTTACTTTACTACTTTCGCTTGTTATGTTGATTATCTACTATGGAATTCTGCTCGGCCGAAACCTATTCGGGATAATCTTGGGTTACGGCCTCTACTTGACATCAAACATGGCGATGCTTACGCTCCACACCGTACTTGGACCGACGGCTCAGTATTGGTTGGATCCGCTTCGACAAGGCTGCGAGATTCTGGCTGCGCTCATTTGGTGCGTGACTTTGTGGCAAGTTCATCCAAATCCAATACCAGATGCACGAGAGCTTGATGCGGATTACGACGTCTGGGCGACGCGAACTGCGAATGTCTTTGCAAGAACTCGAGCCGCAATTATGAGGATGCTGACTGCATGATTGGAATACTTACAACTGTACTCGCGCTACTCTTTCTCGCTGTACTCCTAGCTTGGGCACTTGGGTTTTCAACGAACAGGAAAAGTGCATCGTGGAGCGGAAGTATTAAGCTTCCGTCTCGGTTGATTAGGGAGAGAATTAGCTCAAGAGAAGACTTCCAGTTTGTTGGAGTCGAAGCTCCCGAGTTTCGATCCCAATTTTTACGGGACCGTAAGATCCTGATGCTGATCTGCTTGCAGCAAATGCGAGCAGTCGCTATTGAGTCATTCCGGATCCACCGCACTGCAGTGAGCCTTCAGGTTTCAATGAAACCGGCCGTTGAGTTACGACTTGCGGGGGATTATCTTACGTTCCTCTTATTATGGGAACTCGCACGCAGCTTGGTGTGGATATCGAACCCCGTCGCTGCGCAATCACTAACGGCGCGCGTGTATACCGCGGCAGAGGAGCTCTCGGATGCCGCTAAGCAATTGATTGCAACTAACCACTCGCTGAGAACCGAGATATAGCGCTTTCATGATATCGGAATCGTCGATGCCGAATCGAACCCCAAATTGCGATCCAGCCCGGGCGATGGAAGATGTAAGAGGTCATAGCCTAGAAATGCTCCCCTGCGAATTTGCGAAGCTAGTTTGCTTGAGTTCGACTCGCGATTACAATACTGGTCTCTATATTCACGAGGGCATGTCATGGCGCTATACAGATGAAGTTATAGATACCGCTCTCAGAACCCTGCATAATGAGGTATTCGACGTCCTGGTAGTAGCCTCCCTAGAGACTTTCGTACAGGACCTTGACACCTTTTTTGGGTTGACAATTGCTGGCCAGACGACGGCAGTTGAAGTATGGAAGAATTTAGAGCCATACCGAGCTGCGATACCCGCGCATTCTGACAGTCTATCCCGCGAACTCTTTTTCTCAAATGTTAGGACGGCGTTGGCAATTTTGGAGAATCGTCAGAGACGCTGCTCACAGGATCAACAATCGTCATCGCAACGGCCGTAACGCGACCAAGGATTTCCGCCTCGTTCGGAAAAGCATATTGGCGGACCTTATATCCCGACTGGGGATGAGGAATAAGAAGCAGTTGCTTTCCTTGCAGTTCACACCATGAACATATGTAGCCATTCCGAATTTCGATGAAATAAATGGGTCTGTCGTAATCCGTTCGCCAACTGATCTCTTGGACTGTCGTGTACTTATCGTCGATCCGTACAAACGAACCAGGCCGCAGAATAGGATACATCGTGCGGTCTGCCAGGCCGATGTAACCGTAAAGTGAATTGCTAATATTGAGATGCTGAATCAGCGCAATCGGCACCTCTCCCCAGCTTTCAACCATCCGCGGCAAGAGGTTTGTCAACGTCAGCTTGAAACCGGGATCGAGGCGCATTGGGAAGACAATTCGGCGCTCGTTGTCGTATACCGCTAGTTCAGTTAAACGCGTATGCGCCAACGGCAACTCTGCTCGATGCTTGCTGATCCTCTCCAAGTCTACCCCGTAGTGCAGTAGCAAGTCGGTGAACTTGATGCCATAGATAACACTCAGACTGTAAAGTTTGTAGATACTTGGTGTGGATTCGCCGTTTTCCACGGCGGAGAGCCAAGCATTTGAAACAGTATAGTCCTCGTTGTGCTCGGCATCCCCAATTTGGCGGCTATATTCTTCCACCTCTCGCGTTGTTATACCCAAGCGGTGTCTCAAACCCTTAAGTCGCTCGCCAGGTTTCAATCTTACTCTCCCCTTTCTTGGTCTTTTCGCACGACTGGTCCCAGTCCTGCCAACCAGACCTCTAACCCTTCCGCAGTGCAGCACCTCGGTTAGATCAAAACATAGGCGTCAGCCGAAAGCTCCACAAAGTAGACCGATCCCCGGGCGGAGGAGCACATATCCTCCGTTCCTGCTTGAAGAATAATATCGTCAAAACCGTCGCAGGTATAAGGAAATCTCTCTGTGGTCGTCGGTTTAACTCATCGGGAGTAACGGCACCCTGATCCAATTGCTCCCCCTAATGCCCTATCGGCTTGTGGCTGCAAGCTCGTATCAGCCATAGTGCCCGCACCGTGCAGCTGGAAGACGTGCTTGGCTGTATTTAGCTCAATTACTCGCATTTCCATCGGTTTGGACCTTGTCGACTCAGTGAATCACCCCAGGCCAAGCCCAAACCATCAGGTCAATCCAATGCTTTACTTTTCCATTCGATAGCCCTAAGCCCGCATCAACTGAGGTGATTTTATGACATTTTAGCCAGCCTAACCCAAGTCTGGTTACGATCCCTCGAAGAAGCTCTACGGCCGCTTCCTAGAGCTGAGAAACTGTCATGCATCGTGCAGGATTGGAATCTCCGGTCTTTTCGTGTCGATTGCGGATTTTCAGTCTGCTACGCTCCCGCCCACAACTCGTCAACCCAAATCCAAAGGGTAAGATCGTGCGGGCTTAGGCGGTCTGTCCGATCCTGATTCAGCATATCAACCTTTACGACCGATCAGGTGAAGTAATCACGAAGTTCGTTCGAAAAGGCAATCAAGGAGAAGAGTCCGCGTAGTCCTGAATTGGAGACCCGTTTCGTCCCTGCTCAATAGTAGGGTAGGGAGATGGCAGGAACGAATGGCTGCAGATATCCGTGCCGGTTGCTCTCTCCGCCGCATTTGTGTTGCACTATGATTTCAAGGGCGAAGGCGGAAATGGGGCAAGAGAAGGAATCTCATCAAAACGAACTCGGGTAGGGGCGCAGGGTATTACATTGGACCATCGAATTCGACTGATAATCGACGAACTTGCACATAACCATTCCACGAAGTTACGTCTACCCGAACTTGCTGTAAGGGTTAATCTGAGCGTCCGCCGCGTGGAACAGCTATTTGTAGAGGAGACGGGAATAACATATGTGGCATTTCGTCGGCGGTTACGGATGCGCGTCGCCGAGGGTCTCCTGGAACATTCCACTCAAGAAGTTAAGGACGTCACAGAAGCCATCGGCTACAAAGCCGCTGCATTCTTCTGCCGAGAATTTAAGAAAAATCACGGCTGCACGGCCTTGACATTCCGCAGAAATAAATCATAACGAGCGAAGAATAGGAGAGCGCGACTTACTTGAGAGGTGTTTGTCCTGAGTTCGAGTTTCTGGCTTGACTCCACTTGATCCACCTATAACATTCCATAGCAAGGCTGCGAATTCGAACGAGCCTGAAAATAGTTCGTCGGGTTAGTGAAATCGCAATGCGTCCAATCAATCAGTGAGGATCGCACACCAACGGAGTTTCTCCAATCGGCACAACAGAATCCGGAAAAGAAACTTCCATCTGATCAACCGCTTGAAAGAAACTGACTTTTTACTCTTAATCGCGCTTCGCCTCGACCCTTGTTGGCGCTGTCGCCAAGTGTCACACCCTAGAAGTGGCCGAGGGAGCCGGAGGTGCGGGTCCAGTGCATCCCGGCTTGAAACAGCCACAGGCTGAGCGGCAGGCCGAGGGCGGCGAACAGTGCCAAGGCCCCAATTTGCGGCGCGAGAAGAGAGAGCGGAGCGCCCTCTAGAATCGCCATGCGCATGCCGGTGAGCGCGTGCGTGATGGGCAGCAGCGGCCGCAGCACTTCCAGCGGATAGAAGACTCCTCCCAGCAGCCACGAGACCCCTCTGACTCCGACGAGCGAAAAAACTTTCCAATGCCCCGCGCCCGGGGAAGCTCTTTGTAAGGTGACAGACCGCAATGGCGGCATCATTCATGGTTCAGGGCTAGGTTCGGAGCACCGCTCGCGGCAGGCACACGCGTGAATTTCCTTTCTTGCCTTTCCGGCCGTGAAGAGTATACATCTGCTTGCTTCGAGCAGGCCGGTTCTGCCACAGTTCTTCTTGTCGTCTCGTCCCAACTGCTCGTGACCTCCTTCTGCGGGTCAGGAAAAGCCGGTAGGAGCTTCTACAATCGGTTTCCTTAGCCACCTCGCCATCCCTGGAGCATTCCGGATCATTTCTCTGGCGCCGAAGCCTCGGCTATCCCGACGGAAGCCTGGCTTCTTTCCACATCCTCAGCTGTCGTTCAATCTAAGATTGTAGAAGCTCTTCCCAACCGTCGGCACAGTGCACGTTGCCAGATCGAAACTTCGCCGCCAGACAGTCGTATTCCCGGTTGAACATCAAAAGTGGGTGAGAGTGACCTGACCCCCTGCTCCGTTCACTCGGGAATACGAAACTCTACACCATCTCCGTGTTGAGCGGGGATGGGGGTGCGGGGCAAGAGGCTTCAATCGCCAGCCCCTTGCCCCGCTTCATCCACGTAGAGACCTTCCTGCTTCGTGTGGATCAAAGCAGCAAACTCCTTCGGCGTTCGATAATTTAGGCTGCTGTGCGGGCGCTGCTCGTTGTAATCATTCCTCCACGCCGCGATCTTTCTCCGCGCATCGAACAGGTTCTGAAACCAGCTCAGGTTCAAACACTCCTCGCGCAGCCGCCCGTTGAAGCTCTCGACGTGGGCGTTCTGCGTCGGTTTGCCCGGTTGAATGTGCACCAACTCGATCCGCCGTTCCAAGCACCACGCCAGAAAATGCCGGCTGGTCAGCTCCGGCCCGTTGTCGCAGCGAACCGCCAAGGGCTGGCCGCGTTCGCCAATGATTGCTTCCAGCACCCGCGTGACGCGACAGCTGGCAAAACTGGTGTCCACTTCCAAGGCCAGGCATTCCCGTGTGTAGGCATCCACCACGCTCAGCACCCGGATGGCCCGTCCGCACTCCACCGCGTCGTGCACGAAGTCCAGCGCCCACTCCTGGTTCGCTCCCGTGTAACTCCGCAGCGGCTGTCCCACGCGCACGCAGTGCTTGCGCTTCTTCCGCCGCAGACTCAGTCCCGCCTCCCGATAGACTCGATGCACTCGCTTGTGGTTCACTGCTTCCCCCGTGCGGCGCAACAGCACCAGCAGCCGCCGATACCCGAACCGCGGCTTCTCTCGCGCCAACTCCACCAGCCGCGTTCGCAACGGCTCATCCGAGCGCCTCGTTCGGTAACGGTAGCTCGATACCGCCAGCATCACCAGACCGCATGCGCGCCGCTCGCTGAAGGCATACTCCCCGCGCATCTGCTCGACAGCCGCCTTCCGGGCTACGAGCTCCAGCCGTTTTTTCGGATCACCGACTGCAACGCTTCCTTGTCCAGGCTCAAGTCCGCCACCAGCTTGCGCAGCCGCGTGTTCTCGTCTCGCAACTGCTTGGCTTCCTGCGCCTGGCTCACGTCCATCCCACCGTACTTCGCCTTCCAGGCGTACAGCGTGTGCTTCGATACTCCCACTTCCCGCGCTACGTCCCCCGCTCTGCGCCCGGCCTCCATCTGCTTTAGCGCCCCGATCATCTGCGCTTCTGTGTGCCTGCTCTTCGACATACACCCCTTCCCCTTTCCTTCGCCACAAATCATACTCCCGCGTGTGCGGATTGAGGGGATCAGGTCAAGAGCAGACGGACTTGAAGTGCCCGTTGTAAGCACTCTGTTACTGCTCACCGTAGACCGGAGTCTCGGTCGAGTCTATGTCCAGCACGGCTCGGTAGTGTGAGCGGATTGCTTCTGCCCTGCCGAACAGTTCTCGGTTCAAACGTGCCAGCCCTGCGAAGTTCCCCAGCTCGGCCAGCAGCTCCGACTCGAGTGTCTGCTACCAGGATGTCAAGGCTGCCCTTCGATCCCAGATCTTCTCGAAACCGACGAACCGAGTTGGGTCCTGAGACAACGGCTTGGCATCGTTCACATCCGCGTGCCCCAGCAGGCGACTGTACACCGACTGCTGTAGCAGGTCGCCAAAGCGCAACCGCGCATAAGTTGCCCTGGGGTTCTTCGGTGCTGCTCGATGAGTTCGCCGAAGCCCAGCCGCTCGTCCACTTCTATTAGAAGAATCAGACCACCGTCAGAGGTATCCCCACACCCCTTAAACGCGACCCGCAGAAATCTGCTGAACGGAAGTTGGAGTGGTTGTGCGTCGCGAGCTACATATTTACCGCTCGGGATATTTCGTACCAATTGCTACCGTCATAGACTGCCGTCCAGCTATCACACTTGTTGGCTGCGGTTGAAAGAATAAAAGCCCCATCCGAAAGTTTGGCGTCCTCTGGCCAAGTCAGCGTCCTTTTACCGGCTCCGTCCTGGCATAGGATCAATGTAACCTGCTGGCCAACAGATCCGTTGCTAAGGGCCGAGCTAGTTACGTCTCCAGCGAGAATGGTTTTGAAGGAGTTGGCAGTCGAAGCATCGAAAGTTAGGTACGAATTAAAGCTTACCGAAACCTGAGCTGTCACAAGATTCTTATCAGCCTGTACCGTGTCCCCAAATTGGACTTTTCCAGTACCAGTCTTGATCGCCCAGCTATTTAACCCAATGTCGGCTTGGTCCATTACCAAGATCCCGTAATTATTTCTGACCCGAGCCCCGCTATTGGTGTTGGTTATTGCAACGATCGATGCCATTCCGTCAACCTTCCCTACCGAACCGGCGTTGGCATAGAATGACCCGGCCCAAAGGTTGGTTGTCGTGCCAGCCTCTGTCTTGAAGGCGTCCGCTGCTACACTTTGAGTGTAAGGAACTGTTCCAGAAGAATGCTCATCCGTCACAAGAAAGTAACCGGCTGCGATAGCCTCTCCGGAAACCGTACTTTCAAAGAGACTACCGAAGCCAGTTGTATAGGATGACGAACTGTTCTTTCGGGCCGCGAACCTGTATATCGGGAAGTCGAATGCTGATCCCCAAAAAGGACTATTCCTTGGACCAAGTTTAAGTGCTGAAACTGTAGTGTCCCAGAAAAAATTGGCGCTGTCCTGATTCAGGAGCCCGCCGGCTCCCGAAAAGAGCACAGATCCATTGACTAGGTTCGAGAATGTTGGACTTTTCTTCGACACGAAAGCTCCTTGTGGCGTGAAATAGCTCTGCAAGGCGGGTTGGTTCTGGGAATCGTAAATTTCCAGGCTGTTGTTTGAGGCGTTGCCTTTGATCTGCAAGGGAACTACACCTTCTTTGGATGGAGCATTGATGCTTTGCGTCGAGGATGGATTTGATACGATCGAACTTCCAGTCACCTGGTCCGTCTGGCTTGTCTTTGTACCGCCCGATGAGAGTTCGTTCGTGGGTGATGTGGGGACAGCGTTTCCTGCATCATCAACATCGGCAGCTAGCACGAAGGCAGATAACGGCCTGCCACCAAGCGTATCGGCATCAAGCGCCTTCATGGCATACGCCACGCTCACTAGTTGAATCCGGGGTTGTTCTACTTCCCCAGGTAACAATACCTGAACTCCAATCCACCGCGCCTCGCTTGTTGCAAAAAGGGAGAGCGGAAGCCCATCCTTGCTGGCGCTGCCCAATAATGCGACGTACTGGCCGTTCTGATCGACCTGCACGTTCTGCGTCTCCAGCCAGAGCGGTGTCCCACCTTCTTGATCTTTGTATAACCCGAAGGTCAAACCCAGAAACCCGCTTCGTGATCCACCCATTTGGTCTTTCAGAACGCCGGTCACATTGATCAGGAGAGGCACAGTGCCATTAATGGAATTCGGACTGCTTACGGATGCATGCGCCGATTCTTTCTTTGCCGGCTGAAATTGGGCTGTCACCGGAACAAGGTCTATCAGAAAAATCAACGAGACAACCACCGTTTTAGGGATCCGCATGTAGGAACCTCCAACGACTTACGTTCACTACGTCTTATCGGAGGTGTTTGGACTTTCAATACCAAGCACCGTTAAATCCCAGACAGGCACTCAAAGCGATGCCTCAAGCAAGTGGTAAGGCAAGCTCGGAGCGGTCGTGTACAGCAGGAACTTGCCCGGCCACCCTGCTAGCAAGCCTCTTTACAGTCCCAAAATAGAATTTGTGATCAAATCGGGAAAATTACTTGACAACCAGTTGATAGCGAAGGCATATTGAAAAAGACCAAACGTTCCGTATTGGAATCCAGTGGGTTCACCTTCGTAACTTGGAGACTAAATTTGGCCAGCGAGGACTATGATGGGACTGACAACTGGCGTCGAAAAAATCGGCATGAACAACTTTGTTCGGACATGCCAAGATGTCGTATTCCGAGAAATTGATGGCGAAGGCGTTCTCTTAAATCTCAAAACAGGCATTTATTTTGGCCTAAATGCTACTGGAACAAGGATTTGGAACCTAATCGAGCAACATGGTTCCCTGCTGAATGTCGCTGAAGCCATGAAATCGGAGTACGACGTCAATCCGACAATTTTGGAGCAGAATCTCATTGAATTGATGGGCCAACTCCTGGAAAGAGGGCTGGTTCAGATATCTCTCGATCAAGGGCGAGAGTGATGCCGACAAAACTCCAGAAAGCATGGGTTCTCCCTTGGGCCGATTGCTTCTTGCTGCTGAAAGTTTCTATTTTTCTTGCTATCATACAGATTCTAATTAAGTTATTTCCGTTAAAGATTGTATTGCGGCTCTTGTCGCGGCCGCAGGCATTCCCAGGGGACCCTGCCTTCAGGCCGTATCGCACCGTTAATCTAGTAGAACTGACCTCTCGATATCACGTGCCGCGGCCAACATGCTTGGAGAAAGCCCTCGTCCTGTACTCGCTTTTGAGAAGTCGGGGGATTGCTGCAGAGTTAACTATCGGGACGGCGAAGAAGAGCGGCGCGTTTAAGGCGCACGCCTGGGTGGAGCTTCATGGCCAAGTAATTATGGGAAGTTCTGCGGAGCCTTACGCTCCACTGTTGACAGTGCTACGTCAGGGGATCAAATAATCAACATGAGCGGCATTGCGGGCATATTCAACCTGGACGGGTGCCCTGCGGATGAAACCCTGCTTAGAAGGATGACGGAAACAATCGCTCACCGTGGGCCGGACGGCAGCGGGCATTGGCTCAAAGGGCCGATCGGCTTGGGTCACCGGATGTTGCACACCACTCCTGAGTCCCTTCTCGAAACACAACCTCTAACGGATGAATCAGGGGCGTTCACCATCACACTAGATGGCCGTGTTGATAACCGGGAAGAACTCCGCAGTGCGTTGGAAGCCAACGGCTGGAAGCTACGGAGTGAGACGGACACCGAACTGGTCCTTCGGGCGTATCAGTGCTGGGGCGAAGAATGTCCCGAGAAGATTCGTGGCGACTTTGCCTTCGCTACTTGGGACGCAAGGAACCAGGAATTATTTTGTGCCCGTGACATCATGGGAATCAAGTCCTTCTACTACCAGTCAGACAGTCGCACATTCCGGTTCGCCTCCGAGCTTCACCAAATTTTAGAAGACCCGGCTGTATTGAGGCAACCGAACGAAGAGGCAGTGGCACATTACCTTTCTGGAACGCCCATTCGGCTCGAGGAGACCTTGTTTGCTGGGATTTTTCAGCTTCCGCGCGCACACAGAATGAAAATTACCGCAAGCAAGGTCTGTACAGAATGCTACTGGCATGTCGATCGGATCCCAGAAATCAGCTACCGCAACGATGTCGAGTATTCTCATCATTTCCTGGAGGTCTTTCAAGAAGCAGTTCTGTGCAGGTTACGAAGCCATCGATTCATAGCGGCAGAGCTAAGCGGTGGACTCGATTCCTCGTCGATAGTCTCAGTGGCTCAATGTGCTCTCAGCAATGGTTCAGTTGATGGTGCCGGACTTGAAACGTTTTCGCTGAGCTTTCCTGGGGAACCGTACGACGAAAGCCCTTATATCCAGACGGTAATCCAAAAGTGGGGACTGAACTCTAATTTTGTGGGCGAGGGATTTCCAGAAACACCTGCTTATTTGGAGCAGTGTTGCAGATATAAAGATTTTCCCTACGGACCAAGCGGGGAAATGTTTAATACGGAAATGGCCCTCCTCCAGGCAAAGGGAGGCCGCGTCCTTCTAACAGGCGACGGTGGTGATCAACTCTTGAATGGCAGCCCATATCATAATGCCGATCTTCTTCGCCGCTTAAATCTCTCGGGTGCAATTCGTCAGAGTTATGCGGACTCAAGAATTTTTGCCGATTGGGGGAAAGCGGTCTCACCGCACTACATTTTGCTTAGACACGGCATATGGCCCCTGCTTCCCAAATCCATAAAGCGGTTGGTCGAAAGAACTGTGAGAGGCAGAGATGGACTACCTCCATGGATTGCTCCACAATTTGCTCGCCGGATACGTCTGCTAGAGCGATTAGCGGAGCCGAAGATGGTTGGTCATAGGTTCAGAACAATTGCGCAGAGGGAAGTTGTTCTTTCTCAATTAGACTTTCCATTTTATAGTCATGTAGATCGTTATGGATCCAGGTTTGGCATCGAATATAGGCATCCCTTTCTGGACCGGAAAGTGATTGAATATTGCTTGGCTTTACCTCATGAGCAACTTCGGCGCGGAGACCAAACCAAGTTTGTGCTTCGTGAAGCCATGAAAGGATTTCTCCCGGAGAAGGTCAGATCCCGCCGTACCAAGGCACTTCTCGGGAACCATACGTTCTGGAATGCCATCCAGGGCTTCGGTGGCGGACGGTTCTTCGATCGCCTTGCGATTGGAGCTCTGGGATGGGTGGACAAGATCGAAGTGCAAAAGATGTATCGGCATACCGCCATGCTCTTCGATCAAAACGATGAGCGTTACACGAAATTTCTGTGGCCACTTTGGATGATTTGTGGAATTGAACTGTGGTTTAACTCGGTCTTCGAGGGGAAGATTCCTCTTTACCAGAATCCTAGTATAGAATTAGAAGATCAAAGTAGGAAGGAGTACACATGGAACACGCGCCGGAAAGCAACAACCCCAACCATCAACTAGAGGCCAATTCTGACACGCCTCCGAAGAAGGAATATACTCCTCCCCGACTGATTGAATACGGCAGTTTTGCCAAGTTGACCAAGAGTGGAGGCGTTGGGGGCGGTGATGCAATGCTCAATAGTCCGTGTCTGTAGGACGCTGGGCCACGCACTCCGGACATCAAAATCTTTTGGGTCGATTCTGAGAGACTCCATTCGCCATTAGTGCACACGCGCGAGGGATTGTTGTGTCACTGATCGTAGATGAACACCGACAATATCTAGCGGACGACTTGCGAGTGTCCGCCTTTCGCGAAGCCATACGCGAGGTTGTCCGGCCAGGCGATGTTGTCCTTGATCTCGGATCTGGAACCGGCATCTTGGGTCTGCTTGCCTGCCGTGCCGGAGCCAAGCGCGTTTATTCGGTTGAAGTAGGGGGCATGATTGAGCTGGCTAGGGCTGTCTGCCGCGCCAACGGGTTCGGCGATAGAGTAACGTTTCTGAAGGGCCACTCTACGCAAATGGAACTTCCTGAGAGAGTGGACGTTGCCGTTTGTGACCAAATTGGCCGCTTCGGGTTTGAAGCTGGTGTCCCGGTATTCTTTAATGACGTTCGGGCGCGACTACTCAAACCCGGAGGCAGCCTTGTTCCGCAGCGAATCGAGATGTTCATAGCTCCCGTCGAATGCGACGAAATTTGGGGCCAAGTTGAATTCTGGAATGATTCTCGCGCCGGATTCGACTTCCGTCCTGCGCGCACGTGGGCTGCGAATACGGGCAATCCGGTGACATTGCTTCCGGAGCAACTCTTAGGAGAACCGGCGCAGCTGTGTACGATTAATTTGACCGAGGCCTCTCCGGGAGCAATATGCGGCGAACTCAGCATCCAGGCCGACCGAGCCGGAACGCTACATGGAATTGGCGGTTGGTTTTCGGCGCAGCTCTCTCCCAATGTTACGATGTCGAACTCGCCGCTGGCCTCACGGCGAATCGACCGCAGAAATGTTTTCTTTCCTGTGGACCAGCCGGTGCCATTGGAACCTGGAGATTGTGTCCGAATACGGATGCACATTATTCCGGACGCAGTAGTCGTCACGTGGAACGTGGAAGTAATACAGCCGGAAGCGAATGGAAACACCTCGGTTCCTCAAATCCTGAAAGCACGTTTCAGTCATTCCACCATGCGAGGAATGCTCCTTTGCAAAGAGGACTTGGCGCGAACTCAGCCGCAGTTCATCCCGGAGCTTTCTTCGTGGGGAGAAGCTAGGCGATCTATCCTGGAACTCTGCGACGGCCGCCGGCCCCTGGCGGAAATCGAAAAGGAAGTTCACCGCCGTCATCGTACCTTGTTTTTCTCGCCTGACGAAGCAGCGGCCTTTGTGGCCGAAGTCATTACTCGGTATACAATCTGATAATGTCGCTTTCCAGTCACAGAGCAACGGATGGATCTCCTCCGATTCACGCAAAAGATTCTCATTTCTTTTCTTATTCTCTATACGGCATCACATTGCGGAGCGAGTGGAAGCTTCCTTACGCAGAATGTTTAGAACCACGCCCTCCCATAGTTGAAATGCTGAAGGGAGAATCGTCAGTTTTCCACTCGGTAGCCTTACAAACCGACTCTAGGTCCGACCGACAACCGGATTTTGACTATAGAAGGCTTGATGATGGCTCGCACTATTTTTGTTGGCGGGATTTGTACGAATTCCTGGTTCCGCCTGATGGTCATCGGATCATTGCGCGGTTCTTCCCCGGTGCTTCCCAAGAATCTTTTCTTCCCTATCTGGCGGTAGGAGGTCTTTCTTTTTGCCTGCTCAAGCAAGGGATTGATCCCCTCCACGCCACTGCCGTGGCAGTGAATGATAGGGCGGTAGGCTTCCTTGGGAAGAGTGGCTACGGTAAATCCAGTTTGGCAAGCGCTTTCGTGAGAGCAGGATATCCCGTATTGACTGATGATTTGCTCGTCCTTCGAAAGGACTTGGATGACTTTCTTGCATACCCAGGCCCCCCTCACATCAAACTCTCGGGTGAGATTGCAGTCATCGACTTCCGGGAGCAGCTTGCGGGGATCGAAGAAAACCCTCGTACACAGAAGGTGACCATCCCTCTGAATCCTCAAGAACTCCTCCGGACAACGGTTCCCTTGAAGACCCTATATCTACTGAATCGACCTCGATCAGTCGAACGAATGAGTACGATTACCATCCGGCGTCTATCTCAACGCCGCGCGCTTCTGACTCTGATTCGCAACAGCTTCAATGATTGGGTCACTGACACGGCGCGCCTGAAGCTCCAGCTTCATTCGTATGCTCAGGTCGCTTCCCAGGTCCCCGTCAAGTTACTTTCCTATCCGCGACGCGCGGCCTTGCTGGAATCGGTCCGCGACGCGATACTCGAAGACTTCGGGCGCTGACCGAGCGAGGATCGTGCTCAGCGGGCTGGACGCGATCATGAAAGGCGTGGCGATCCGCAATCTGACGAAGATGGTTCTCAGTAGAGGTAATCACGCTGAATTTGTAGCGCCGACTGGGTCGGCCAGAGGTTCCTTCGGTGGCGCACACGCTGACTTAAGCCGTAGCCGTTTTGCAGGGGATCGCCATCATCAGTGCGGGATTAGTCATCTACTCGACGACCGAGACCAGGTCGACTGTCGAAGGCCTCGGTATGGCCGATTCGTTCGAGAGCGAATCCAGAGGCAAGAGCTAGTCGACTCTCGCGAGCAAGACCCTAGACTTGTTTCGACAGGATTTTCAGAACGATACCAGATACTGGTTTCCTCCATTCCGGAGATGCGGAACAGCAGCGCTCAAAGGTCGCTTCATTTCATTTTTTCTCTAAGCTTGGGGGCGCGCTTGTGGGGCAACTGCGCTCCATTTCCGTTCATTCTGATCGGGCTGATCGGGTACATGAAAACCTCGCTCTAGTGCCGCGCGGCGCTAGATGGCGAGAAAGGTGGCATTATTAGCGAAGATGCTAGAAAGAACTCAAGGCACTAGGCTCCCGATTCTTCTAGGGCAATCAGAAGGAATGCAACGTGTCTTTGGGATAATTCGGAAAGTATCCGCGAGCCGTTGCCCAGTCCTGATGGTTGGTGAAACCGGAACAGGAAAAAAGCTGGTGGCGAGCTGGATTCACGGAAATGGGCCCTGGCGAAATAACCCTTTCATTGCAGTGGATTGCGGATCCTTGGATCATGATCTGATCGGGATTGAACTGTTCAGCACTGGTAGTCGGAGAACTGGGCGCCCTTCCGGAATTCTGGCAGCAGTTAATGGCGGCACTCTCTTGCTGGACGAGGTTGTGGAAATTCCATTGGACTTACAGAGACGGCTGGCGCGAGCCATCCAAGAGAAAGAATATCGGCTTATGGGAAGCTCCAAGCATGTTTTGTTCGACGCCCGAATCATTGCTACGACAAGTGATGATCCGGTTGTGACAATTCGAGAAGGCAGATTCCGCAACGATTTGTACTACCGGATAAGTGCAATCTCGATATATCTTCCACCTCTCCGAGAAAGGAAAGAAGACTTACCATTACTAGCGGATCACATTCTTCGACAGATTACTCGGGCAAAGGGAAGTGGCAGGAAGGATCACAGGAAGCTCTCCTCGGATGCCTTGGCTCTATTATTGACTCACGAGTGGCCTGGAAACGTTCGAGAGTTAGAGAATTGCCTTGAAGGAGCGGTCGCGTTGAGTTCCGGCCCAGTAATTCAGATCGAGGACCTGTCATTAATGCTGGGAACCCGAGTTTCCGCGCACGTCAGGACCTTGAAAGAAATAGAACGAGAAGCCATCAATACAGCATTGAGGAATGCCCGAGGCAATAAGGTGGCTGCAGCACGTCTGTTGGGCATAGGGAAGACGACGCTGTATAGAAAAGTGCGGCAATATGAATTAGGCTCCTGATCGAGTTCGTTGGCTGTAGTATTTTGGGACTCTACTCAGTGTACGGAGTGAACCATCCGCTCGGAGAAATTCTGATTTGCGGAGTGCCCGCGCTTATATTCGTTTTCAGTTTACTGGTTTCGGATCCATCAGTACTTCAATGCCTTTCGTTCGTCGCGCATCCATCAAAGTGTACATGCAAGGGGCAACTATCGAATCATTGCCACTGGTTCCATCCAGAAATTCCGGATCATCGGCATCAACGAGTTTGCGGGCATCGTCAAAGTGTATTGTCTGTGTGAAGCCGTGGCCATTTGCATCTCTGAACTCCAGACGGAGCGGCGTTTCGAATCCGAGCTCGATACCCCTGAAGATAAATGCCCGTAACGGATCAGATGCTGTCTGAATGCTCCAGGCACTCGCTTCTCTCTTCACCCCATGTCCACTCGGTAATTTCATTCTGATCCCCATGATCATACCATCTCCTTTTCCTTCAGCTTTAAGGCTTCGAAGCTGCCTGGACGATTTCTCTTTCCACCGCATCACGCCCCCGATAGCTTTGCTTGGTCCAAAGCCGGATTAGCTTACGCCCTTCTTGAAGCGCCCCCGAAGTTTGATGTTATCACCGGCCATTCGCGTTTGCAAAATGGAATCAGGATCCTGTCAATTGTAGCCACACATAACTTTCAGCTAGGTCCGCCTGGGGCGGCGCACAGCCCTGTCGTCCGCTTGCGTTGCCAAGAGAATGTGCCTTCGTCTCCTTTTGAGTTCATTGATCTGCCAGAATTCCAGTCACTTGCAATGAAAATTGGTCCAGTCGGATTAATTGTCTGTTTGGGGGACGGAGGGCGTAGGTTTCACGGAGGCAAGCACAAGACCGAACGACAAGATTTTGGCAGAAGCGCTGACAGCGAGTACGAAACCTATTCGTATAAAAGATTCCACGTTTCTTTGATGCGGTTCGTTCCTGCTCTGTCCGCGCCTGTTCTTCGCGAACTTCACGTCCCATCTGTGCGGCGATCCCTAACGCAGGGGTGCGGTACAGTTCGCGGTGGGATGACCGGTCCTGGTTCGCCCGGCACCGTGTGTCCCCGCGCCTCCAACGCGGTGATGAGCTTGTACATCAGGCGCACCTGATCGGGGGAAACGCGAACATCAAGGGTATCCTGTTCCGGAGAGGCGAACGCCGTTCCCTGTTTTCGCGAGAACGGGACCAACGTGCGTCTGGCGAGGACATGAAGACGCTCAGGTTCATCTGGCACCACGATGCGTCGCGCAGGATCGCGCTCTCGCACAACCTCCGGTAGTTTGGGAAACTTGACGCCTGGTAAGGCTACCCTCCGCCCACTCTCGACATAATTAATGGGAAGTCGTTAGCGTTTACCAACGATTCCGCAAAGTCAATCTGAGATTCTGGCCAGATGACGGTAGGTCTGTATCGGAAGTGCGCCGAGAGATCAGTTCGGACATGCACAGGAGTTGGAGCCGGAGCACTTCGGATAGAGTCGTGAGAAGTGAGCCGCTGGTGCGGCGGCCTGCGAGCGTTGGGCTATGGGTTTTGAATAGCCGTCATGAGCTGAGGGACAGATCGAGGGTTGGGTTTGGAAGCTGGCGAAAGGTAGTTGTTACGACTATGCCGGGCCGGATCCACGGTCCGAGCGGACCGGAAAGAAGGCTGGAACTGCAGAAGGCCAGCGTAAGCGCAGGTTTTCAGTAGGCGTGTTCTCCGGCACGCTGCGTTCGCCGATTCGGGGGACGGCCTAGGAACTATCAATGATCACTACCTTTCGGCTCTCTTCCTGCGCGATCTGGTCTACGGTTAGAAATTCGATCACCCGCATCGGCCCCTGGCAGCAGGGGCACTGCCAGAGTTCCGTTCCTGCGTTCGGTTCCCCTTCTCTCGCCGGAGGGGACGGAGCGGACAGCAACGTCCGGCAAAGGGGGAGCAACTGCCCGCGGCGCCGGTTGGTCAGGAAACCGAAGTAGCGAAGGCGTGGGAATCCCTTGGGCAGAATGTGTTCCAGGAACCGGCGCAGGAACTCTTCATGACGCAGGGTCATGGTGCGCGGCTGGTTGTGGTGCGCGTAGTCCTTCCAGCGGAACGTCACATGCGTGTCGGTGATGTCGAGGATACGGTGATTGGAAATGGCCACGCGGTGGGTATAACGGGCCAGGTAGTGCAAGACGTGTTCGGGTCCGCCGAATGGCGGTTTCGCATAGACCACCCACTCTTCCCGGAATAGCGTGCGCAGGAAGGCGTCGAACGTCTTCTGGTTCGACAGTGGAAGGCAAGATCCGTAGAAAGCGAGTTTCTTGTGGCGAAAGGCACGGCGAAGGCCGGCCACGAATTTACCGCGAAAGACTCGGCTCAGGACCTTCACGGGCAGGAAGAACCGCGACGGTGATTGGATCCACCGTTGATGGTCTCGGGATAAGCCACCGCCAGGGACGACGCAGTGGACATGAGGATGGCGTTGTAAGGTCTGGCCCCAGGTGTGCAAAACACTCAGGAACCCGACCTCGGCGCCGAGATGCTTGGGATCGGCGGCAACTTCCAGCAAGGTAGCAGCGCTGGCCTCGAACAAAAGCTTAAACAGACGCTTCTTGTTCTGCCAGATCAGCGGGACCAGGGCATGGGGCACGCTGAAGACCAGGTGATAGTAACCTACGGGCAGCAGTTCTTGCTGTCGTCGGCGTAGCCACTTCTCCCGAGCGTTGGTCTGGCACTTGGGGCAATGGCGATTGCGACAGGAGTTGTACGAGATGGCCTGATAGCCGCAGCGAACGCATTGGTCGCGGTGCCCGCCGAGTGCCGCCGTCCGGCAGAGCGTGATCGCCCGGAGAACTTTGCACTGTGCTCCAGTCAGCGACCCGCGATCGCGTTCGAGGAATCTGGTTCCGGCCCTGCGGATGACATCGGCCACCTCCCAGGGTGGCCGGTTCACGCCCCGCCGTTCCCCGATTCCGCCGCCTGTTCTTTGAACCCGCGAATACGGATCTGCTCCAGCGGGTTTACGGCAGCATGCAGATGGCGGCGCGACAGATGCAGATAGAGGGTGGTGTGTTTCAGTTCCTCATGGCCCATGAGAAGCTGGATGGTCCGCAGATCGTTGCCGGCTTCCAGCAGGTGCGTGGCGAAGCTGTGCCGCAGCGTATGGGGTCCGATGCGTTTGGTCAGGCCCGCCCGGAGGGCCGTGTCCCGACAGGCGTGCCAGACGGTCTTGTCTGAGATCGGTTGTTCCTCGGCGGTAGCGTTGAGCCGGGTGGGGAACAGGTACACCCGGGGTTTGACCTTGCAGGAACGCCAGTACTCACGCAGCGCTTCCAGGAGCTTCGGAGTCAGAGGCAGTTCCCGGTCCCGCGAGCCCTTGCCCTGCTGGACATGAATCACCATGCGCTGGCTGTCGATATCGGCGATCTTCAATCGGGATGCTTCGGTGCGGCGCAGACCCGTGGCGTACAACAGCAGCAGAATCGTGCGGTGGCGGATATTAGGCGCCGCTTCGATCAGTTGCGCGACTTCTTCCGGACTGAGAACCACGGGGAGCTTCTTCGGTCGTCTCGCCAGACCGATGTCGTCGAATTCCGGATCGTGCCTCTTCAGAGTCTTCTTGAAGAAGAACCGTAGAGCGGCCAGGCGATTCGCCACGGTGCCCGTAGCCAGTTTCTGGTCGCGCAGCATGTGCAGCTGAAACTGGCGAATCTGTTCGGGGCCCAACTGATCGGGTGGTCTGTGAAAGTAAGCGGCGAAATCTCGAACTGAGCGGAGATAGCCGCGGATGGTGCTGGGGGCGAAGTTGCGACGCTGGAGTTCTTCCAGCATCCGCTGGCGAAGTGGGGTCATAGACAACTCCTTTCTATGACCCGACGTTATCCCCTTTCATCCCCCCATACACCCACGCACCGGCGTCCGCCGCGCCAGCGGCTTAGTTCTAACGGCGCACTCGGAATGTATGGTCCGCCGATCTGGCCTGACACTCGGCCAAAATCCGCCAAGCGGTCCCGAAGTCCGGATCTGGGAAATTGCGCGGATTACCCTGAGTGACACCGCGGAGTTTACGGTACGACTGCCGGCCCATAGTCATCAGCGATCCTTTGAGCAGAAGCAAATTCGAGAACGTACCGCCCCACCGGCTCAAGAGAAATACTTTTCAGTGAGTTCGTCTTTTTGGGACTTGCCGCCGCTGCTGATGCCGGCCCGCGAGCTGGGGCTCAGCCCGAGTTCGCTTCCCGCCGACCGCATTTGGTGGAACGCTTCATTGCGGGCCGTCCACGCCGGGTTCTTCATCAGCTTTCCCTCCGGAGTTTTCACCAGTGGCGTTTTGATGGAAAGTCTCTGTGCTTTCATGTAATGGCTGTAGGAATCGCAGTAGAGCGCCAGCACGTCGCCGTCGGCCGATGTGATCCATTGGCAGTTGTTCAAAACCTCGGCCCACTTCTTTCTGCCTTCTTCGTCCAGCCAATCGGGAGCGAGGACCTTTCCGGGAGAAGGCTCCGGTTCACTCGGATTGATGGGCCTCCTTCCGGGATTACCCGTTACCCACTTCAGCAGCGTGGGCTTCTTTTTCCTGCCGGATTTTGAACTACCCATAATCTTTACCCTGGAAATTATTTTTCGCGACTGCGCGCAAGAAAGAGGCGCGCGGTCCCCAATCTGAAAGCCCCAGACTTTTGACCGGCGCCCGGTATGCACACCTCTGCTGTCGGGCGACATTGGAGGGAACGGTTAGTACAGGGGAAACCTTCCGATGATGCGCCAGTGCCTGGTGCGCTCGCCCAACCAGTCATTGCGGCGCGTCTGCGGCGGCGGAACGGAGGGCGCCATCGGCTCCGGCGCGGACGGTGGCTGGCCCGGCACTGCTGGCTTGGGTGCACTCCCGATTTGGTCTTCTAATCTCCGCCAGTGCTCGTCTCGAAAGCGGTCTATGCCGACTTGCGCAGCGGCGGCCCGTGCGTAGATGCGGGTGTCCAAGGCCTCGTTGCGCTCCCGCGTTAGAATCCACT
>MEKX01000137.1 GCA_001767075.1 Acidobacteria bacterium RIFCSPLOWO2_12_FULL_54_10
CAATATGGCGGAGGAAGAGGGATTCGAACCCCCGAGCGCCTTTCGACGCTAACGGTTTTCAAGACCGCCGGTTTCAGCCACTCACCCATTCCTCCGTGTACTATTTTACTGCAACTGGCCAGCCTTAAGCTCGTCGCCCCGCTGATGAACTCAACGAATCTTCCCTAGAAGTCTATTTGGAAGTTTTGGACCGCTTAGTACATTCGTCTGCTGTATGCTGAAATTCACGAAATTTCCAAGCAAGGTCGCGAATCAATCCTAGCGCTAACGTCACATCCTGGCTGCTCAATGGGAGCGTCACTAACAATTGTTGTAATCGGATACTCCGCGCGCTTTCACGTCCGGTGCTGTTGATTTTCGACAATTTCGCAATTTCATCGGCGAGGCGTGTGATCTCCTCTACGCTCGCGGGCGGTGCTGTTTGTGAAACTGCCGCAGATGCGGCGGAGTGCGCCATGATTCGCCGCATTTCATAGCAACAAACGGCAACGGCCTGGCCGAGATTCATCGATGGGCATCGGGCATCGGTTGGGATTCGCACGATCCCCTGACAGAGAGACAAGTCTGCATTCCGCAACCCTGTTTTTTCTGATCCAAAGAGCAAAGCGATACGGAATTTCTTCCGATTGTCTTTCAGGATTGCTTCCATTTGATCCAGCGAATAAACCGGTAGCGTAGATTTTCGACGGGAAAGAGAGCTAGTTCCCAGAACCAATGTCCGGTCTGCGATGGCCGGCAGCAGTTCCGCCTCAACCTTGGCATTTCGAAGAATCACTGTCGCCCCGGGAGCAGCTCTGGATTCCATCACGACAGGCTCGTGCGGCGCCACAATGCTAAGTTCCTCAAAACCGAAATTCATCATGGCTCTCGCCGCTGCGGCGATGTTGAGCGGGTTTCGAGGCCGCACCAGCACGATTCTCAGGTCGATGGGGTGTAATCTCATGGAAATCTGAACCGATGTATAACGGAATCCGTATGGTACAATAAATTGGATATTTTGTTTTTTCGGGAATGGTTCCGATCAGCTTTATCCAAAATATGGTTGCTGTCGGAAATGACCATCGTGAAGCATCGGAAAGCGGGTTGAAAAACTTAAGAGATTAGCACAAGGAGATAGCAAGAATGAGTATTACACCGAATCTTCCATCCTCGCCGGAACCACCAGTCACCGTCGCATCAGGCGGATCGGGATCGAAGCTGCTGCCGATCATTATCCTGATCGTGATGATTCTGGGGTTTGCAGGTCTTTTTTATTATGTTCAAAGCGTGGAAACTCGCCAAGAGGAAATAAGAGCTGCTTTGCAAACCAATTTGACCTTACAAGAAGAGGCGCTGCAGGAATTGAACTCTCGCCTGGAGACAACCGCGACGGATACCGCAGAATTGCAAGGTCAATTCGCTGTGACGCGTGACCGGCTGGGCATGACGGAAGGTGAACTTACAAAAGCCCGCCAGATTGCAGCGAATCTAGCGAAGGAACAGAAAGATGCAGCCGAGCAACTATCCAGCCGGCTCGGGCAATTGCAACAGGAGCAAATTGCAACCAAAGGAAGCGTAGGGGCGCTTTCTACTGATGTCGGCGGCGTTAAAGAAGAAGTTAAATCTACAAAAGATGAGCTGGAAGCCACTAAAGCGAAGTTGCAGGGCGTGATCGGCGACCTGGGTGTGCAAAGCGACTTGGTTGCCCACAACCGAACGGAACTGGATGAGCTGAAGCGCCTGGGCACGCGAGATTACTTGGAGTTTGATCTCAAGAGGAATAGCCGGCAGAAAGTAGGTTTGCTACAGCTCGAGCTGAAAAGGACGGATGTGAAGAAACAGAAATACACCGTTAATCTAGTTGTGGACGACCGCACCATAGAAAAGAAGGATAAGACTGTGCATGAACCGGTGCAGTTTTATCAAGAAGGGTTTGTTGGCGCCACCGAAATCGTCGTGAACCAGATTTTGAAGGACCGTATCGTTGGTTACGTTTCCCTTCCTAAAAAGAAGGATGAGCGTGCCCCGATGAACAAGTCGTCTTAGCCCTTGAATGGTTTTTCTTGCCCGGCCCCGATTGACTACCAGCCTAGCTTGCGGCTGACATACTCGTAAACGGGCCGGGCACAGCATACCTCGTAGTATTTTCGATCGGTGTACCCCTTGATCCGGAAATCCCTAGGATCACATTGGGGGACTTTCCCCACCCGTACAATGATCTTCTGAAAACTCGTGGAAGTTAATGGCAGTATTCCGCACAAAAGCTCTACCGGTTCCGGCTCTCCTAAAATCGGCAGGTGCAGTTCGACCCTTGCGAGAGCTAGCTCTTCTGTCAGCTTGTGGAATGCCGCTTCATTCAACTCAATCCCTTGCACATTGTAATGAAGCAGAAATTCTTCGGCACCCTTCGGCGATTCATCATCCGACAAAATTTGCATGATGAACACATTGAAGAATTTGTTCTTCTGACTCAATATGTGCTTGGCAAGCTTGCTGCAACCAGAAAGCCGGTCTGATTCATTCAGCGCCTTGGAAATCATGATGGGGGATTCTTCATCCATCAGATACATAGGGGCAGCATTCTGAAAACTGATTCCGATACCCAGTTCTAGCTGTGGCAATTGCCCTTGGCTTGCCCGTTCGTTGACCGCTCGAATCCCTTCCATAATCTCCCTAGCCAGACTGCAAATGCGGGCCACGGAGTTGGCTCCCTTGGGATCATTCTCCAATTCCAGAATGGCAAGAATCATCGCATCGCCTTCCAGGAAAACCTTTTTCGCGCCAAATCGCGGCAAAATTTTCCGGACGGGCTCAAAAAAGTTCAAGCTGAAATAGGAAGCTGGGTTCAATCCTCTCGACATCAGCTCCGCCGTGATCGCGGTGGAATCCCGGATGTCTGCTTTCAGCACGACGTGGCTGGAAACCTTGCTTTCCGTCGGCTGATCTTCCTCGGGCATCAGAAATTTATGCAGGGTATGGTTGATATCGGAGAGCTCTCGCTGCTTCGGATCCAGCGGCAGATGCGCGCGCTCCATCAAACTTTGCGCGAGACGCAAATGCAATAGGTCGCGCTGGCAGCGCATAAAATCCATAAGGAACCGGATCAATACTTTCCGAATCTGCTGAGTTCCTGCTTCACTCACTCGACGAGATGCTGAATCTAAATCCTGTTCCGCTTTGTTGCCTAGCTTGTATTCGCGTATGAGGTGGAGCACCTTTTTCTTTTCGACCGGGTCTACCAAAGCCACCTTAAGCTGCTGAAGATTGACGGGCGGACAAAAGTCCTGGTAAATGCCCGCGGTTTCGTAGGCAGCAATGAAAAAGGGTATTAATCCGGTATCCGTAAATAGAGAATATAGTTTTTCCAGCGCGTCTTGCTGATTTTCCAGACGTTCCCGCAATAGCCCTTCATCGGCTAATTCCAGCGTCTCTATTTTCGCGTCCTCCATTTTTCGTTCTGTTTCCAGAACATCAACTAACAATGAAGCATTCTTCGGTGCACAAATCAGCTGGTCGATTCTTGATTCGTACACCACGGAAACTAGCTGGAATTCTTCGGTTTGCCGCGCCAACCGGGCTTCCAAGGTCCGGATTTCCTCCTCCATTTGATTCTGTTGCGCGATCTCTGTGCCTTTGTTTCCCCAAGAGAATAGTGCCTTGCGAACTCCCATGGCTTCCAATTGCTCAGACACTTGCTGCATGAGGGAACGGGTTTCCGCGCAAGCATTCATTTTCTCTTGATATTCGCGGAACTCCGGGGAATGAGAGTCGGCCCATTTCAAAAATTTCCTCACTCCCTCCGTCACCAGATCAAAGCGATCAGGGTCCCGCTGAAAGTTGCCCAGCATGATGTAATTCTCGATGAACAGGAAATCATCTTTGCCGTCTTCGGTGAAGATCAGCGGCGTGGAAAATATGGCAAATAACTCTGAGGAATCTACTCCAAAAAATGATTCTCTAGTCTTGCGGACGGGCCCTTGCTGGACCTCGTGAATCAATCCAAGTAATTCCTGGCCCACGCGGCGCAATATAATCTTCTTCTGTTTCTGAAAGTTGCTCAAAATTTCTTGCAATTCATATCCGCGGGCGTTTTCTGACTGCGCAGGTCCTTGGAATAGGCGCAGTTTGTCGCGGGCCTGCGAGATGATGGTTCCATACTGTGCCTGCATTTCCAGCGCGATGTATTTGAAAATGGAGGCTTGCGCAAGCATCTCGATCTGCTGATTTTTTTCTACATTGCCGTAATGCAAGGCATGCAGCAGTATCGTTTCCACCTGTCGCTGGAATTCTTTTTTGTCAGACGGTTTCGGAGGCGGAGGGGTGCTTTTGAGTAATTCCCGCGCAGCGGAATGCTTTACGATTAATTGGAATACCATATTCCGGCTGAATTCCATGAATTTGGAGCTAAGACTGATGTCATAACGGATATTATCAATACCCGGCACCAACCGGTCCGTTACCATCTGCGGGTCGTAGAAATGCAGAGAAACCGCTTTCCGTGGTTTTTCAGGCGCCGCTTTAGTAAACAGGGGAGACATAAATCAATTATTCTTCATGCGGGGAGAATTCAGACTCATATTGATCGGCAAATTTCCGAACTGCACTATAACAGAATAGGCCTATTTCTGGTATTGATGACTATCGTGAGGGAGAAACCTAATTTGTACATCCATGTCGCAGTCTTCCAATCTGCCTTTGCTCGCAGGTAGGACTCTAATTTCGCTGCAATGGCTTCGGCTCTTGGGCTTATCATCATACATGCGGCTATTTCTGCTGCCGGACCTTATTCTCTGAGGGGAAAATGACAAGCCCGCTCCAAACTCTCATTCAATGTGGAACGAAATTGTGGCTGGACTCCATTGATCCAGGCCTTGTGCAAGTGAACCGGGCCCTGGGCGCAACAGGCGCTACATCGAACCCAATCATCGTTTCCGACATCATTCGGAGCGGCAGATTTGATCAGGACGTGGCCCGCCTGTCGGACCTACAACTTACAGATACAGAAATTGCCTGGCAGTTAACCGACCTGCTGGTTCGTCAGGCGCAGGATGTATTCTTGCCGGTTTGGGAAACAACCAAAGGCGATGACGGGTATGTTAGTTTCGAACTGGACCCTTTGCTGGAAGATCCGGTGCTCAACTTGCCGCATTCCGAACGCGTTCAGCAATACATTGCTCTCGGTAAATATTGGAGCCGCGGCCATAAGAATCGTATGATCAAAGTTCCCGCTACGTCCGCCGGCATTGACTCTTTGGAAGAATTGGCGGCTTCCGGTGTTCCGTTGAATGTAACCCTGATCTTTACCGCCAGCCAATATCGTCAGGCCAGCGCGGCGATTTGGAGAGGGGCGCAAAAACTTTCCTCGCGCCGGTCTTTCAAATCTGTCTACAGCCTTTTCGTCAGCCGCATCGACGTCTATACGGCAAAGCACGTGCCCGAACTTTCTTACGCAGCACAAGGTCAGACGGGAATTGCCATCGCCAAGAGAATTTGGCGCGAAAATCAGGATTTTTGGAAGGATAAAAACCTCCCTCTCCGCCAGGAAATTGTTTTCGCCAGTACAGGCACCAAAGACCCCAATGAGGACCCTGGAAAATATGTTCTGGCATTCGCCGGTTCCGACATTGAAACAAATCCCCCGGCTACCAATGATGCCGTGGAGAGCAGTGGCAGAGTCATCACTCGGGCAGTTGACCGTATGCCAGCGGAGGAAATCCTCGCCGAGATCGATTCCAAAGTGGATTTGGAAAAGCTCGAAGCTGTGCTCATGAAAGAAGGCATCTTCAAATTCGCCGACCCGCAAAAAGGATTGCTCTCGCTGATTTCACGGATGCGAACTGCTGCAAGAACAATTCAGGCGCATTGATTAGGTAACTGTAACTTTAGCCAGTATTTTGGGAGGATCATTGACACTGCTCGGTGCTTCAGCCGCCATCTTGAGGAAAGACCTTCGGGTTGAATTTCGCACCAAGGAAGTTTTCAACTCTTCTGTAGTGTTTGCTCTGCTGGTGATCGTAACGTTCAGCATGGCCTTCGAGCCGACATCCCAGCAAGCCCGCAGTCTTTCCGGGGGTCTTCTGTGGGTTGCATTCACGTTCTCTGCAATGCTGGCGATTAGCCGCACCTTTGCGCGGGAAGTCCCCAATGATTGCCTGCAGGGCTTGAGAATGGCGCCAATTTCACCTGCTGCTATTTATTTGGGCAAACTCGTCGGTAATATTTTTTTTCTGGGATTGCTTGAAATTATCCTGCTGCCCTTGTTCACCATTTTTTATAATTTGAATGTATGGAATGTGCTGCCCAGTCTCCTGCTGATTCTTTTGCTGGGAAGCTGGGGTTTGTCTTCCATCGGAACCACTTTTGCAGGGATTACCACCAGCATCCGCATGCGCGAGATGATGCTCCCCGTTTTGTTGCTGCCGATAGCTCTTCCTCTGATTCTTTCTCTTGTTGAAGCCACCACGGCAACTTTGCGCGAGACAGATTCTATAGTAAATGCCGGCATGTGGCTCCGCATTGCTTTTGGGTTTGATGTGATCTTCACGTTGCTATCTCTGTATCTATTTGAATTTGTTCTAGATGAATAATTATTATGCAATTCATTACCCCACCCGGTTTTTTTATGTGAAATAGACCCATTTAAGAGTTAAACTGATAGTCAGATAGCGTTTGCTCTAAGCGAGCGAGTACAGATTTTTCGGTCGCTTCAGAGCAGAGGGAGCATCGCCATGAAGTCGGGACGGAAGAAATTACCTTTTCTCCTCGGAATTTTAATCATTTTGAGCACATTAACCTGGCTGGGATACAGTGGCATCCAGGAAAGTAAAACCTATTACGTTACAGTCAAGGAATTATTTTCCAGTAAAATTGTTCATGATCGGCGTTACCGGGTGGCGGGGGATGTGTCATCTGGAACAATTCTGAGAACTGACGGTCGGGTGAAGTTCCAAATCGAGTGGGAGGGGTCTTCCTTGAATGTCGTCTATACCGGTACGGAACCATTGCCGGACACTTTGGTCGACGGATCTCAAGCAATCGTGGATGGGCGATATCAGGAAGATGGCATTTTTTATGCCGAAACCGTTCAGGCAAAGTGCGCTTCGAAATATGAACCAGCGCAGATGCAGACGGATGCTCCAACTGGGCTTCCTACCACTTAAGGGTTCTTTCAATTCGGCCAGAAAAGCTGCCAAATGGAAATTGTAGCTAGTTTTTCGCTCGTGTTGGCCTTCATTCTGGCCGTTTATTCCTTTGCCGCTGCCCTTACGGGCGATTGGGCTGGGAAGGAACGCCTTCTCCAGAGTTCTTACAGAGCTACGGCTGCTCTGTGGGTCCTGGTGACTGTAGCCATCGGTTTTCTCGTCTATTCCCTCTTAACTGATGATTTTCGCATCGCCGCTGTGGCCAGCCATAGCAATCGCGCATTACCTTGGTTTTACAAAGTCACTGCGCTGTGGTCCGGACAGGAAGGCTCTTTATTGTTTTGGAGTTGGCTGCTGGCTACCTTTAGCGTCGTTGCTGTCTGGTTGAATCGCCAGAAGCACCGCGCCATGATGCCTTATGTCGTCGCTATCCTCATGGTCGTGCAGGCATTTTTCCTGCTATTGAATGTTTTTATTGCTCCGCCTTTTGAATTGCTGGCCATGAGTCTGAATGGCGAGATGGTGGTCCGGGGGCCGCTGGATGGCAACGGCTTGAATCCGCTCCTCCAATATCCAGCGATGGCCATTCACCCGCCTATGCTGTATTTAGGTTACGTCGGCTTTTCTGTGCCCTTTGCTTTTGCCCTGGCCACCTTAATTACCAAACAGGCCGGTGAAAAGTGGATAGAGACCACGCGCCGCTGGACGATGGTCGCCTGGCTGTTTCTTTCCATTGGCATCTTCTTGGGCGCGCATTGGGCTTATGCTGTTTTAGGATGGGGTGGATACTGGGGCTGGGACCCGGTGGAAAACGCCTCGCTGATGCCCTGGTTCACCGGCACGGCCTTTTTGCATTCCGTCATGATGCAGGAAAAACGGGGCATGATGAAGGTCTGGAACATGGTGTTGATCTTCTCCACCTTTTTCCTCTGCATTTTTGGCACTTTCCTCACGCGCAGCGGCATTGTCTCGTCGGTTCACGCTTTTGCTCAATCGCCCATTGGTCCGTTCTTCGTGGGGTTTCTTGGCGCTGGTATTCTTTTTTCCGGCTGGCTGCTGCTGGAGCGCCTGGACTACCTCAAATCCGCCAGCCAATTGGACTCCATGGTTTCCAGGGAAAGCAGCTTCTTGTTTAACAATCTGCTTTTGTTAGCCGCTTGTTTTTCTGTTCTCTGGGGAACTCTGTTCCCGGTGATCTCGGAAGCGGTCCAGGACGTTAAAATCAGCGTGGGCGCGCCGTTCTTCAACAAAGTCAATATACCCATCGGCTTGCTCTTGCTATTCCTCACCGGCGTTGGCCCCCTATTCGCCTGGCGAAAAACATCCCTGGCCAGTCTTCGCCAGAATTTCCTTTTGCCGGGAATAATTTCTCTAATCGTTGGTGGCGTGCTTTTTGCCATCGGCGTCCGCGATTTTTATCCGCAGGTTTCTTTTATCCTTTGCGCATTTGTAACCATGACGATTTTCATGGAGTTTTTTCGTGGTTCCAGGGTGATTGCCCAGAAGTCTGGAGTCAATCTTCTGGCGGCGGCTGTTACTTTAACGCAACGCAACACCCGGCGTTATGGCGGTTACATTGTTCACTTCGGCATCGTTCTGATGTTCATTGGATTTACAGGCACGGCTTTTAATAATGAAAAAGAGCAGGAAATGCTGCCCGGGGATAAGATGGAAATCGGTTCTTATACCCTTCAATTGCGCGAGTTGCGGATGAGTGACAACCCTAATTACAGCGTTCAGCATGCCGAGCTGGAACTGTATCAGGGTGACAAATCGCTCGGTATTCTCAGGCCGGAACGGCGCCTTTACAAAGCCAGCCGTCAGCCCACCACCGAGGTCGCCATTCGGCGGCGCGTCAATGAAGATTTTTATCTGGTTTTCTCCGGCATGGCTGACGACAGCAATCATGCGGTCATCAGCGCCCATATTAACCCTCTAGTCAGTTGGATTTGGATCGGCGCTTTCATCTATGTCCTGGGCACAGGAGTGACCCTAATCCCATCCTTGTCGGCCCAGAGGCATTCCGCGCACCAAGGTCGTGAATCTCATGCGCATAAAAAAGAAGTTCAGCAACAGGATGTCTTGGTCAAGACAGTTTCCTAGAGTTTGTACTTTATACCTCCTGGCTTTTGCTCTGGGCCTGTTTCCTGCTGGCAGTTCGGCGCAGGATGCGTCTTCGGATGAAGTCGCCTTTCGCCGGGT
The DNA here is from genome assembly GCA_001767075.1 of Acidobacteria bacterium RIFCSPLOWO2_12_FULL_54_10. Lineage (GTDB taxonomy): Bacteria > Acidobacteriota > Terriglobia > 2-12-FULL-54-10 > 2-12-FULL-54-10 > 2-12-FULL-54-10. The sequence continues at coordinate 9,324 of MEKX01000137.1, forward strand.
TTCCAACAAACTGATGTGCCAATGCGGCTGCAATTACATGGTGCTTTCCTGCAACCACGTGGATTGCCCCTCTGCAACCTATATTCGCCGCACGATCAAGACTTCTCTGAGTGAAGGGAAGTCGGATGAGGTAATCATTGCCGGCTTCGTGCAGGAATACGGCGTCCGAGTGCTCCCGGAGCCTCCGCGAGAAGGTTTTTCCTGGTTGGCTTGGATTATGCCCTTCGCCGGCTTAGGCCTGGGAGCAGTTGCTGTTTCTTATGTCATTCTGTTGTGGAAACGTAAAGAAACGCCGGACGGTCAAAGCCAGTCTGGCGATGCCGAATATGCGGATTCCGCGTCAAGACCGGAACCGCCAGCACAACTCGTCGAAAAATATCGAGCGCAGATTGATGAGGAATTCAGGAAATAATAGGAACTCACCATCCGCCCGTGTGCAAGAGTGAAACCCTCGCGTCATGAATTGGATCTTGTGAATTGATCCGGCCCGTATTAAATTAGGCTTCTTCTTTGTTTTGACCGCGAACAGCTATGAACCAGCTAAATACAACGCTCGCATCCTGGCAGGACATACTCGAACCCATCCGTCCGGAACTGGAAATGGTCGAGGAGCGCTTCCGCGCTGACTTGATCTCCTGCGTGCCGGAAGTCACCAAGATCGGCGAGTACCTCCAGATCAGCGGCGGCAAGCGCCTGCGGCCTTCTCTTCTGCTGCTTGCCGCAAAAACATTCGGCAACTCCACCCAATCGGCCGTCGCGCTTTCTTCCGTCGTCGAGATGATCCATACGGCAACACTGGTTCACGATGATGTCATTGACAGCGCCGACCTGCGCCGGGGCCGCCCGTCCACGAATCTGCGCTGGGGAAACCACACCAGCGTGCTGGCTGGCGACTGGCTTTACATGCAGGCTTTCAAGAGCGCTTTGCTCGAAAGAAATTTCCGCGTTCTCGATATTCTCATCGAGTTGACCCAGCGCATGGTGGAAGGCGAGTTGATGCAGTTTGGCATGATCGGGCGCGCCAACATTACCGAAAGCGAGCACTTCGATCTGGTTTACCGGAAAACCGCCTGCTTGTTTGAAGCCTGCACCCGGCTGGGCGCGGTTATTTCGCAGCAGAATTCCGCCACCGAAGATCAAATGGCCGAATATGGCAGGAATATCGGTATGGCCTTCCAAATCGTCGATGACCTGCTGGATTTTACTGCCAGCGAATCCGTGCTGGGCAAACCTGTGGGCGGTGACCTCAGGGAAGGCAAAGTGACGCTTCCCTTGATTTATTTGCTGGCCCAGAGTTCCCGCGATAAATATCAGAAAATAGCTTCTTTGGTTGGCCAGCGCACCATGCCTCGCGAAGAATGGAACGAATTGCTCGATCTGCTGGATAGCAATGCAATCCCATCGCGCATCAAGGAAATGGCTTGTTCCTACACCGCATCAGCGCGGCAGTGCCTGGAAGGGATACCCGATTCACCTTACAAGCGCGCCCTTTTGATCCTTCCTGAATTCATCATCCATCGGGAGCATTGAGCCGGTCCCTTGCTGATCGCATCCGCTATTTCATGAGTGAAATGATTCTTCATTAGCTCCACGTTGGTGCAAACGCTCCGATATTCATTTTTTCTGACGCCATGCCTTCCGCAGCTCTTCATATCCATCGGCGAAACCACGAGACGGAAGTAAAAATCTCCTGCCCCGACCTTCGCAAGTTCAAACGGAATCTCCGCGAGGCAGGCTTCCGGCTGACTCACCCGCGTGCGCTCGAAGATAATTTTTTATTCGATACGCCAAACCGCGATTTACGATTGAAACGATCCTTGCTCCGCTTGCGGCGTTATGGCTCGCAATGGTTTCTTACCTTCAAGGGGACCCCAGCTCCGGACCCGCATTATAAGTCGCGCCTGGAATTGGAACTGGAAATTCAGCAGCCGCGCGAAATTGCACTGATCCTTCAAGCCCTGGGTTTTCATCCCGTCTTCCGCTATCAAAAATTCCGCTCGCTGTATGCCGCGTCTCATTCGAAATCCAAATCGAAACCACACGCAAGCGTCGAGGTTTTTGTCGACGAAACACCCATTGGGAATTATCTGGAACTGGAAGGCTCGCGCAGTTCCATAGATCAAGTGGCTCGCACACTCGGTTTTTCCAAGCAGGATTACCTCACTGCTTCTTATGGAGCCCTTTACCTGGAAGACTGTATTAAGAAAAAAATCCCCGCCGGCAATATGGTTTTTCCCCGCTTTTCCAAGCGTCCGCTCACGGATTTCTAGTCTTAGGCTTAAATTTCTCGCTCTTCTGCTCAATTTGCTTGACAACCATGCGGTAAAGCCATTATTAAGGCTAAGGGGGCAGTAATGTAGAATTTAGCAGCACTAATCAAGCTTCCAACCGGGACTGTTTAATCACCAAGCTCAGATAGTTGAATCAATGCAAGGGTTTCGGTTGATCGGAAGATTGTTGGCTTGCATTTGCGACTTTGGCAGAGAGGCCGGTTAGTGATCAAGAGTTTGTAATGCCTCCCGTGGTTGTGGCCACGGGATTTTTTTCTCCGGTTCCCGCAAGGTTCTCCTCCCCCCTGTCGAATATTCATGATTAGGAAGGCGTTTATGCTTTATCTTAGCGAACTCATCGGATTGCCCGTTTACGATTCCTCCGGGAAGAAAATCGGCAAAGTGTCCGAGCTGGCCGCCATCCCCGCGGTGCCTCGCCCTCGTGTTGTATTTTTTTTAGTCCGCTCTGCCGGGGACCAGCAGAAACGGCCAGTGTCTCTCGCCGTCGCGCTCAAGGATGTGAATTCTTTGTCATCCTCTGCAATTCGCCTCGAAGTTTCCCAGGAGAAACTCTCGGTATTCCAGCCGGATGAAGGGCTTTTGTTATTGCGCAAAGACCTGCTCGATCAGCAAATCATCGATGTCAATGGACGCAAGGTGGTCCGCGTCAATGATCTGGCTTTGGAAGATCGCACCGTTGACCATCGCATGGAGCTTTGGATCAGTTCCGTAGACATCGGCCTGACCGGGGCTTTGCGCCGCCTTTTTATTGGCGCCGTGCCTCGCTATTGGCTGCGGAAGCTGGAGTCGCAAATTAAGCCTACGTCCATTCCCTGGGAGTTCGTAAACATCCTGGAACCGGACCCTCGGCGTCAGTTGAAATTGAATATTTCGCACAAGGTTCTTGCCAATCTCCATCCTGCGGACCTCGCCGATATCATGGAAGAACTGGCTCCCAAAGAGCGTCATGCCGTTTTCACAACGCTGGATGACGAAACGGTGGCCGAAGTTCTTTCGGAGATTGAGCCTAGGCTGCGGCCTGCCATCCTGGATTCCATGGGGCTGGCTCGTGCCGCCGATGTCGTCGAGGAGATGGATCCGGATGCTGCTGCGGACCTTTTGGCCGATCTCCCCGAAGAAACAGCCACCGAACTGCTTCAGGATATGAACCGCGAAGAAGCTGCCGAACTAGGGGAACTGCTCGAGTTCGCTGAAAATTGCGCTGGTGGTCTGATGAACACCGATTACGTGGCGGTCCCGGCATCGGCAAATGTGGACAGTGCGCGTCAATTGATTTCCAGCATGCCGGAGCTGCCGGAAAACTTCACGACGATCTTTCTCGTGGATGCCGGAGGCAAGCTGGCCGGCGCAGTGCCGGTTGGAAAACTGATTGTCGCATCCGGCAAAACCAGCCTGCTGGATTTGCGGTCTGATCCGATATTGTGGGTCAGCTCGGATTCGCCGGAAAAAGATGTGGTGGAGATGTTTGACAAGTATAATCTTTTATCCCTGCCGGTTGTGGAGGATGATCATCAATTGGCGGGCAGCATCACGGTCGATGATATTATTACCTTGCTTTGCCGGAAGAGTTGATCTCATTTCTCATCCGATCCGGTGGATGCCTCTAAAGAAGACTATGCAAGATGAGCCTGATCAAACGATGGAAGGTGCGGATTTTCATCCTTATGGCCGTTGTTGGCCCGGGATTTATCACCGGCAACGTCAACAACGACGCAGGGGGAATCTATACCTACTCTCTGGCGGGGGCGCGCTACGGCTATTCCATGCTGTGGACGCTCGTCCCCATACTCATTATTCTGATCGTTGTTCAGGAAATGAGCGCGCGTTTGGGCGTCGTCACGGGCAAGGGCCTGGCCGACCTCATTCGCGAAGAGTTCGGTTTCCGCACCACGTTTTTTATCATGCTGTCTCTCACCGCAGCCAATCTCGCCAATGTCACGGCTGAATTTGCCGGCGTCGCTTCCAGTCTGGAAATCTTCGGCGTTTCTAAATATATTTCCGTCCCTCTCGTCGCCGTATTCGTGTGGTTCCTGGTCGTTCGCGGAACCTACAAATCGGTTGAAAAGATTTTCCTCATCTCTTGCAGCTTTTACATTACCTATATCGTCTCTGGCATTCTTGCCAAACCCGACTGGCTGCAAGCCGCCGAATCCATGGTCCGGCCCACCATCTCCATGGATAGTGGTTTTCTGATCATGCTCGTCGGGCTGATCGGAGCCACCGTCGCTCCCTGGCAGCAGTTTTATCTGGAAGCCGCTGTCGTGGAAAAGGGCGTCGATCAAAAACAATATTTCGGCTCGCGGTTGGATGTGATATTCGGCTGCGTGGCCATGATTGTCGTCGCTTTCTTTATCATCGTTTCCTGTGCCGCCACCCTGCACGTCGCGGGTCGCCGCGACATTACCTCTGCTGCCGACGCCGCTGCCGCATTGCAACCGCTCGCCGGTGAGTACGCCTCCTGGCTGTTCGCCTTCGGGTTGTTCAACGCCTCGGTATTTGCCGCGTCCATCCTTCCTTTGGCCACTGCCTACACGGTTTGCGAGGGCTTGGGGTTCGAGGCCGGGGTCAACAAGAAATTCCGCGAGGCGCCAATTTTTTACTGGCTTTATACTTTGCTCATCGCCGTCGGCGCAGGTTTGATCCTGATCCCAGGCCTGCCCCTGGTTTTCGTTTCCTATCTTTCCCAGGTGGCCAACGGCTTCCTGCTCCCATTTGTCCTGCTTTTTCTGCTCTCTCTAGTGAATCGCTCGGACCTGATGGGCAAGTACCGCAATTCCAACGGGCAGAATCTGGTCTCTGGCTTTACCATTGTTTTTCTAATTGTTATAACGCTAATACTGTTTTTCTTGCAATCTTCGTAAACTCGCAGTCACATTTTGACATCAAAGGAATGACGGTCATTACCCGATCCTGACAATCCTGATCATCGCATTGGAGGGCTTCCATGAAGATCGAGTGGCTCTATGTTCTTCGTCCATATTCGCTAAGTTTGCTCCGCATAGTTGCTGGTTTCTTGATCTGGCAGCGCGGCGCTCAGAAACTGCTCGGCTGGTTCGGCGGTGAAATAGCCACGGAATTCTCTCCGCTTTGGTCCGCAGGAATGATCGAATTCATCGGCGGCCCGCTCATTCTATTGGGGCTGCTGACTCAAACTGTGGCCATTGTCCTTGCTGGTGAAATGCTCGTTGCTTACTGGTTCATTCACGTGCCGCAAGGGTTTTGGCCGTTGCGCAATGGTGGGGAAGTCACCATGGAATTCTTCATCGCTTTCTTGCTGTTTGCTTTCTTCGGCCCGGGCAAGCTGTCGATGGATGCGCTGTTCCGCATTTGTATAGTCTGCGAAAAATCCCTCAACCGCATCCAGCCCTATGCCCACAACCTCCTGCGCATCCTCGCGGGCATTATGTTCTGGCAGCACGGCGCCAGCAAGTTCGGTATTTTTGGAGGAAATGCAAGAGAATTTCCCGATCTAACCTTCTTTGCCGGTGTGTTGGAATTCATCGGCGGCCCGCTGATTGCTTTAGGCGCATTTGTGCGCCCAGTCACCTTCGTGCTTTCCGGTGAGATGGCTTACGCCTTCTGGTTTTCCCATGTCCCTCGTGGACCATCTTTTTGGCCTGTACAAAACGGAGGGGAAATGGCAGTCTTATTCTGCTTCATTTTCCTGTTTTTCCTGACCTCAGGTGCTGGGAAATTCAGCGTGGACGGCCTGCTCCGCAAGTAATTGCTTTAATATAGGAAGTATAGATTCTTTGGGAGGGTAGTGTTGTGATGCTGAGTCGTACGGTCTTCCTGGCGGCGCTGTTTTTCATTTCGTCAATGTCCGGCTTTGCCGGCGAAATTCAAGGGCGCATCACCGATCCGCAAGGTGCTGCCATACCCAACGCTTCCATCGTTGTGCAGTCCTCGGATACTTCCTCATCCCGCACGGTTGTTTCTACTGAAGATGGTCGTTTCGTGGTTCCCGATCTTAGCCCAGGCTCTTATACCCTCCGCGCCGCCAGGCAGGGCTTTGCGCAAGCCATGCAAGGTCCTTTTGAAATTTCTGCGTCGACAAATCTTTCCGTGGATTTCCGGCTCGCCCAAGCCCGCCAGACCGAAGAGGTTCGCGGCACCGAGGAGCGCAATCCCAACGACTTCGTCATCCGCCTCGACACCAATGGCATCATGAACGAAATCGCCCGCGTCGGCACCGCGCTCCGTTATATCCCGGAGTTTCGCGCCGATCAGAGCAGCTACGGCGAGTTTTATTCTTACCCGCTGCGGCGCGAAAATTGGGCCGTTCCCGCCCGCCCGCTTTCGGCATTCCACGGGTCCATTTACGAAATGCACCAGAACCAGGCGTTGAATGCGCGGCCCTTCTTCCAAGTCGGAGCATTGAAGCCTTCCCGCCGGAATCAATACGGTTTCAACATTGGCGGCCCCATTCGCAGGGATTCCATGTCCTTCAACTTTGCCTGGGGCCAGGTCAAGGATTCCGGCTTCGTCAACGGCAACGTTCAGGTTCCCTTGCCCGAGGAGCGGATTCCCCTGACCAACGACCCCGCGCTGCGCGACATTGTCAGCCAGTTGATGAAGGCTTATCCCAACGAGCGCCCCAACCGGACGGAATTTACGCCGCGACATCTCAACACCAATGCCGAACGCGATATTGACAGCACGGCGTTTTCGCTCGATTGGGATTGGCAGATCAGCGACAAAACCCGGTTAGCTTATGACCAGCTATTTCAGGATTCTACTGAAATCCCATTCGAGCTGGTCATCGGGCAGAATCCCCTGTCGAAGATTCGCCCGCAGAGTTACCACCTGACCCTGGTGCGGGATTTTTCTTCCAACACCGTGGCGCAGTTTCGCTTTGACTACGACCGCCTCGGAGCGCTCATTACCACCACGGACAAATATAAAGACCTTCTGGCCCCGATCGGCATCAGCATCCCCCCTGATATTGAGGTTGGCGAGGAAGTCAACAATATCGGGCCGTTTCAGGGAATTCCACGGCTGCGCTACGAAAACCACTTCGTCTTTTCGCCGCAGGTCGCTTTTGTCCGTGGCAGCCACAATATTTCAGCCGGGTACAGCGCAAAAAGTTTC
>MEKX01000138.1 GCA_001767075.1 Acidobacteria bacterium RIFCSPLOWO2_12_FULL_54_10
TCGGCAATGATGTGTTCGGTTTTTTTCAGTTCGCTGCGCTTATGAGGAGCGTCAAAGAAAACTCCGCAGACTTTGAATTTTCTCCTTCAGATCAGTAAAGTCTCTTGCCAGTTCATCAATCATTGCGGTTCACTCCAGCGATCACTTTTTCTTTTCCAGCAAGGAGGCCAAATCGCGTTGCGCCTGGCGCGCCGAGCTATAAGCCCATTGTAGCCGATAAACGGCCCACAAAAGGATCATCGGATAACTGAAGATCGTTATGCGGTTGATCCAGCGGGGAGGCCGCAAGCCGAGCGGGTCATTGGTGAGAAGCACCCAGAGCAAAGCGGGCGAGAACAGCAAGGTAGTTCCCATCAGTCCCAGCCAGCCCGGCCACACGGGCTTGGCCCTGCCGATTCTGCCGATGCCGCGAGTAACCCACAGCCAGACGATCAGCGACAACATGCCGAGCGCGGCGGCGCGCTCGGACATAGCGAGGCTGGCCATGGAATCGGGCAGAACAAATCGCAGAACGCCTGCGGCGAGCAGCGCGGCGACGGCGAAGATCGGAAACCAGAATGTCCATTTTCGAGGCATGAAAATATTTTGCACGTTGCCGAAGATTATAGAAGGATCAAGATGCAGATCACGATTCTTCTGACGGACGTCGCCAGGCGACGGCCAGCGCCAGCAAGCTGAACACAACGCACAGGCGGGGGAACCAGTCGCCGTAGCGCGTGTAGATGGTTTGCTCAGTCTGCAAGCTCCAGCGGGCTTCGAGCACGGCGGGACGGTCCGGCGGCAACTAGGCGGCGATGGAGCCGTCGGGGCGGATGACGGCGGTGAGGCCGGTGTTGGTGGAGCGCAGCAAGTAGCGGCCGTTTTCGATGGCCCTCATTCGAGACATTAATAGGTGCTGGTCACGGGCGGCGGAACTGCCGTACCAGCCGTCGTTGGAAATATTGACCAGAACCTCGGCGCCGTCGCGGGCAAACTGGCGAGTAAGATTCGGGAAAATGGCTTCATAACAAATGAGACTTCCCAAATGACCGCCAGGGATGGGGCTGATGACGATTTTTTCGCCGGGCACAAAGTCGCTGACCTCTCCGGTTAAGGCGTTGGCAAACCACAGCCAGTCCTTGAGAGGGACGTATTCACCGAACGGAACCAGATGCAGCTTGTCATGCTGGGAAACGAAATCGCCCGTCGGGTTTAAAAGCAACGCACTGTTGAGCGGCTGGGAGCGGCCTGAGTCGCGCTTGAAAGCGACGATGCCGGAGACAAGATAACTGTTGGTGCGGCGGGCCAGGCTTTCAAAAAAAGGGCGAGTGAAAGAATCGTCCCAGAAGTAAAAATGCGCGGGCATTTCCGGGTAAATGATAAGCGCGGGCGGATCCTGGCGGCCAATGCTGCTTAAGGTGAGTTGTTCCAATCGCTCGAGCAAGGGCTGCTGCGAGGAATAATCCCACGGCTCCAGAGCCAGCTCCTGGGGGATTTGCGTCTGGACGAGAAAAACTTTTTGATCTTCGGGGTAAACCTGGCGGGAAGCAGTGAGGACGACTGCAAGAATTAGCGTAGTGTGAGCGGCGAGAAACCACAGAGGGAATTTGTTTTTTCCGCGCAACCAGAGCCAGGCCAGACCGACGTTGATCGAAATAATCAGATAGGAGAGGCCGTAGACGCCGGTCCAGCGAGCGACGCGAGCCAGGGCAAAAAAATCAGTGGCGGCGTAACCGAGCAGCAGCCAGGGGAAGCCGGTGACCAAATGCGCGCGAGCTAACTCAAGCGACACCCATAAGAGCGGGATGACGGCAGGGCCCCAGGAGAGTTTCCAAAGGTATCCCGAGAGCCACACGAACAGGCCGAAATAACAGGCCAGCGTCACGCAAAACAAAACAAACACACCGCCAGCGGCAACTGCGCCCAAGCCTCCGAACGTTTTCATGACGGTGTAAATCCAGTAGCAGATGCCAGAGAAAAAAACGATGCCAGCAAGAAAGCCGTACAGGAACCGGCGACGCGGGGATGGCTCCTTGAATGACAGAATGATGAGCGGAACCAGGGCCACAAGGCTCAGAGGGTAAAGAGAGAATTTGGGAAAAGCGAGGACGAGCAACAAGCTGCTTAAAGCAGCCATCACCACCATGCGACCGGGATGGAAGGCGGGGTCTGTCACAGAATGCCAATGACCGCGTTAACCAGCAATCTGAAACTCTATTTTTTTTGTTTCCGTCACGTGTCGCGAAGCATCGAGGATTTCTACTGAAACCAAGTCACCCTGCTCGTCGTAATCGAGAATAAGGCCTGGCTTCTCTTCGTCACTCTCCGCAACAGAGACATCTTCCTTGAGGAGGAAAACAAGAGTGTCGGTTGCGGGATCATAATTTACTTTCATGTGGTTTCCCTCCAGCTAGTGCGTGATCAATGATTATGAAATCTTGCACAAGATTAGAAATTAGAATAGCTCAATTGTTAAAGATGACGCACACAAAGCTAATCCAGAAACTCAATAATATGCCAGATAGTGATCGAGTTCCCAAGGGTGGACCTGCATGGAGTATTCGCGCCAGTGGGCCTGCTGCGCTTCGACCAGGTATCGGAAGATGACGGGACCGAGGGCTTCCTGGGCGACTTTATCTTTGCGCAGGGCTGCGGTAGCTTCGCTCAGATCGGTGGGCAGCGGATCGATGCTGAAGCGGCCACGCTCGCGGGCGCTCATGCGATAAATATTTTTGCTGATGGGAGGACTCGGTTCCAGCTCTTCAATGATGCCTTCCAGGCCAGCGCGCAAAATGACCGCCAAGGCCAGATAGGGATTGCAGGAGGGGTCCGGGTTACGCAGCTCGCAGCGCGTCTGCGGTCCGCGGGTAGGCGGAACGCGGACCAGCGGGTTGACGTTTTGCTCCGACCACACGGAATGGGTGGGAGATTCAAAACCCGGCACCAGGCGCTTGTAAGAATTGATGAGCGGGTTGGTGACGGCGGTGAATCCGCGAGCGTGCCGTAGCAGGCCGGCGATGAAATGCCCGGCGACCTTGCTGACCCCGTACTGGCCTTTGGGGTTTTCGAAAGCGTTTTTGCCGTTCTTGAAGACAAGAATATGAACGTGCATGCCGGAGCCGTCCTGACCGAAAACCGGCTTGGGCATGAAGGTGGCATGAAAACCCCGGCTGGCAGCCACGGCCCGCGTAATCATGCGCAGCGTAGCAATGATGTCGGCTGATTGGAGGGCAGGAGTTTCCTTGAGATCGATTTCATGCTGGCCGTGGGCGATTTCGTGGTGGCCGGCTTCGATGGTGAAACCAGCGGCGCGCAACTCGGTCACGATGCGGCGGCGGGTTTCCTCGCCACGGTCCATGGGGACAAGATCAAAATAACTGCCCGGATCGCTGGTGCGGGTGGTAGGATTTAATTTTTCGTCGCGCTGAAAAAGGAAAAATTCAATTTCCGGCGCGACCAGAACCGAAAAGCCCCGCTGGGCAAACAGCTCCAGAACGTTTTTCAAACGCGTACGAGGGCAGCCCTCGAAAGGAGTATGATCGAGGTCGTGAACATCGCAGATGAGGCGCGCCGTGCGGGTTTCACCCTCTACCGCCGGAGATAGGCGCAGGGTCTCCAGGTCCGGCTTTAGGAGCAGCTCGGATTCAATGGTGCGATGGAAGCCCTCCAGCGCCGAACCGTCGAAAGAGACTTCGCCGGCCAGGGCGACTTCAAAACGGTCAGCAGGGATTTCGACAGTTTTGATCGATCCCATGATGTCGGTGAACTGAAGAAGAAGCAGTTCGGTTTTTTCTTCCAGGAGCTGCGCTAAAGCGTCGGCCTGATTCATAATAACCTCGCGATCTCAGATAATTGTTGCAATCAGCATAAATAGCATAAAAAACAGGACAAAAGTCGGAAAACATCCGATGAAAAGTTAAGTATAAGCATAAATTCTGTCAGTTATAATAAATTTTATTGCAAAACTGCATAATTATCTTGACACATCAGGCAAGCCAAGAATAATCTGAATCTGCCCTATCGGATGGCGGAAGCAGAAATAATGTAATAGAGTAGCGCAATTGATGGATAATCGAGATCAAGAAATCTCCAAGGAGTGTCATCAATGAAGAAATTGGAATGCATCATACGCCCTCACAAATTGGAGGAGGTGCGGGAAGCGCTGGATAAAGTAGATGTGCACGGCATGACAGTGACCGAGGTGCGAGGATTTGGCCGCCAGAAAGGTCACGCGGAGCATTACCGGGGAGTGGAATACAAGGCGGAGTTCCAGCCGAAGCTGAAGCTGGAAATATTGGTGCGCGACGACCAACTGGCGGAAGCGATGAAGGTGATTCAGGAATCGGCGAAGACGGGCAAATTCGGCGACGGGAAAATCTTTGTGGCCGATATCCACGATGTGCTGCGCATCCGCACCGGCGACCGGGGCGATTCGGCGATTTAGGGGCGGTTCTTTATTGGCGATAAAATAGCCCGTGAAGAGAGCTTCTCGAACCATTCCATACGGCAATGCGGAAGCGTTTCCGTGTTTTTCCGCACAAAACTTTAAGCTACTGGAAAAATAAACTAGCGCGGTTTTCGGGCAGGTGTACACCGTCCGGGGCGTCTGGGAATTCTCTGGCGGATTCTGTCGCCCCTGCCGGGGCTTACTATACAACTGACTCCATTCCCACGGCTTGTGCCGTGGGCTAGAATTTGCCGCCCCTCCGGGGCTGTTGAACAGGAAACATGAATCGGAAAACCAGTCGCTACGTTCCGGCCCTTCGACTTCGCTCATGGCAGGCAGGGACAAGCCTACGGCTGTGAGGGCCACTCAAGTGGCGGCAATTCGCTCGGCTCCCGATAGTCGCCTCGCGAGGAACGCAACTTTCGGCACGGATGAATCCGTGCCCTGGCGACAATCTGCCCGCTTGCAAACACGCGCGGTGCGGAAACACGAAAAGCAGATCCCTCGGCAAGCTCGGGATGACATCAAAAAGAAAAAGCCCTCGGCCCCCCCGCTCCCTCACGGTCGCGGCTCTGAATAACCAAAATTAAAACACAAAGTCGGCCCGCTTGCTGACGATTCGACTGCGCTCAGGGCAGGCAGGTAATCCGCAGATTACGCAGATGGGAAGTACAAAAGCAGGTCCCTCGACAAGCTCGGGATGACATCAAAAAGAAAAAGCCCACGGTGAGAAAAGCACTCACCGTGGCTACCGAACCTGCCC
>MEKX01000139.1 GCA_001767075.1 Acidobacteria bacterium RIFCSPLOWO2_12_FULL_54_10
TGTCGTGAAGCATCTGGCGGGACACCCCCAGAGCTTTCGCCGCTGCGGTCACGGACAGGCCGACAGACGGCAGGATATCTTCCTTGATGATCTCGCCCGGATGGACGGGCGGCAGTCCGTTCTTTCTCTCCATAACTTCCTCCTTAATGGTAGTCTTCCAAATCGACATCCCAGGCGTTTTCGCCCAACCAGCCGAAGGTGATCCGGTAATTCCCTGTCACGCGCACCGACCAGCGTTTCGGGTTGCCTTGCAGCCCGTGTAAGCGAAACCCTGCGATGTTCATGTCATCGGGCTGCTCCGCTGCTTCCAGCAATTGCAGGATGCGCACGCACTTCCTGATATGGCCGGCGCCGATCCGGCGTGACTTGCCGGTGCGATGGATCTCATCAAGCCCTTTATGCCTGAAGCCACCGATCATTCCTTCAGCGTAAAGGTTTTAGTTTACAGTGTCAACTAAACGGTTGTCTCTTTTGGAAATGCCCGGGATAGACGAGGAAGCCCGGAGACTGACGGGACGTTTCCCACCGCTCGGCAAGGCAGGTTAGAATGGAAAATTCGATTTTCATTCTTGTTATGCTAAAGGAATTATTATGGACCCTTACCTCATCATCGCCTTCGGATCAGCCCTGGGCGGGGCGTTGCGTCACGGCGTCAATGTAACCAGCGCCCGGCTGCTCGGCGACGGCTGGCCTTACGGAACCCTTATCGTCAACGTCGCCGGATCATTTGCTATGGGCTTGATCGCGGAGTATTTCGCTCTCAAAGGACAAGCGCCCCAAGCCTGGCGTCTATTTCTGACCACCGGTATTTTGGGCGGCTTCACAACCTTTTCTGCATTTTCTCTTGATATCGCATTGTTTTACGAGCGAGGCCAGTGGGCCTCTGCGCTCATTTACGCTGGTTCCTCCGTCATCATTTCCATCATCGCTCTTTTTGCTGGTTTGAGCTTGATCCGCCACCTATAAACCCTAGCATCGACCATCCATTTGACGGCAGGCCGCATCTCACCTAAACTGAAACTATTAGCACGAAAAGTTCCATCGAAAGGCAGCGCCCCTTGGGCTTCAACAGCATTCAAAAGCCTTTATCGTGGCTCGCACTAGGGTGCCTGCTCGCGCTTAGCCCTATTTGCCTGGTAGCTCAGGAAATTACGGTCGGGCCGAGCCTCCAGGTCTTTACGGTTCTGGCTTCCATCCAGGCTGTTGCTCAAAGCGATGCCGATCTGGACCCCTTCGGCTCTCCGCTTGGTTCCGCGATTGGCCAGGAACTCACCGGAAAAGACATCCCCATCCTTCCCGCCTTGCGGGATTTTTACATGTCCCACAAACAGTCTGACCCGTTGCGCGAACAGAGCCAGTATGTGTCCCTGGCGCTGTTTCTTGGCGACGCTCCATTTTTTGATTTAAGCGAGAACCCTTCCACGCTGCCGCAGGAGGTCTGGGATTTGCGCGACATGGTTCCTCTGGTCGTTGATTTCTACCAACAGGCGAAGATTGACGAGCTTTGGCAGAAGTACCGCCCGCAAATTGAGGCCGACAGCGAAAAGTACCGCGCTGCGATGACCAGAATTATTCAGGAAATGACCGGTTACTTGCGCATGGACCCCACGGAATTCCGCAGCCGTAATTTTTCCGTCCTGATGAATCCATTCGCGGCTTCCAATCTCACCGATTCCAGAATTTATGAGAACAGATATTATCTGGTGGTCGGTCCTGGTGGCGCTGTTCCCGAAGAAGAGATGCGCCATGCCTGGCTGCATTATCTTCTCGATCCGCTTCCATTCCGCAATCCGCGGGAAATGCTCTCCAAGTCGGCGTTGATCAAAATCACGCAGCGGGCGCCTGCTCTCGACAATGCGTTTCGCGACGATTTCGATCTCTTGCTCACCGAATCCTTGATCCGCGCCGCCATCGTTCGCCAATCCAAGGGTAATGCAGCAGCGAAGCAGGCTGCGATCCAGCAGGCTGTCCAAGAGGGATTCGTGCTGGGCCATTATTTTTTTGAAGCCTTGGAAACTTTTGAAAGGCAACCGGTGGGTATGCGCCTTTATTTCCCCGATATGGTGGACGAGATCAATGTTGCGGACGAGGAGAAGCGTTTGTCAGCGGTGCAGTTCCTCGCCGTTCCTCCCAGGCCGAAAGAAAGAATTCGCCGCTCTCGTTTGGATGAGATGACGCGGCTCGCTGAAGACAGCATTGCGCAAGGCGATTACGAATCCGCCCGGCAGATTTTAGCTCCTCTGCTCGAGCAGTACGGGCCACAGGCCAGGGTTTTCTACAGCCTCGCTATTATTGCCAGCCAGCAGAAAAACGCGGATTTGGCTAAACAATATTTTCAGCAGGCCGCAGCTCTTTCCTCGGACCCCAGCATCAAGTCTTGGTCGCATGTCCTGCTCGGTCGTCTGCATGACTTGGAGGGAAACCGGGATTCCGCGCTGGTCGAATACGCTGCGGCTTTGAAGATTGATGATGCTCCTGTGGAAACGGTGGTCGCTGCCCAGAAAGGCTTGCAGGAAAGTTTTGCTCCGGCTGGCGCCACGCCTCCTCCGTTACCGCAAGAAGATCCGAAACCTCGCCACGGCGTGCCCCTGGGCCGCGATGTTCCGAGTACCCCAAGCACACCTAGTAACCCTTAGTATTCAATGATGCGTAATCATTACTGCCATTTTGCTGCTCATAAATTTATTTTCTGTAAGCGGAGCTTTCTTTCTCTGGCCTTTGTAGTTTTGGGGATTTTGCTTTCTGGTCTGCTGGCTTCAGCTCAACAAAATGGGAATTCACCGGCCCCGCCTTCTAATTCCCCGCCCGCGAGCGCTCCTGATCGCCCTGCGTCCGAAAACGCCGGCGCCTTGCAATCGCCCCCCGTCCCGCAGGCGAAGTCCCCGGAAGAATTGGCGGCATTTCAGGCCTTCATGAATGAAAAGGAGCCGGATGCCAGGATTCTTTTGGTGGAAGATTATCTCCTCGATTTCCCTGAATCCGAATTGAAAGAATTTGCATTTCAGTCCGCCGCGGAAGCTTATCAGGCAAAAAATGATTTCCCCCATGTCATCACCTACGGTGAACTGGCCCTGGCGGAAAATAAAAACAACGTGGTCGCTCTGCTTATTTTGGCAACCGCATTAACCGAGAGAACCGAGAGAACCGATCCGGATCGGGACGAAAATTTCGAGCATGCAAAAACGTACGCCGAGCGCGTGCTTGAAATTTTGAAGGCCATGTCCAAGCCTTCCCACCTTGCGGATGAATTGTGGACGCGCAATAGAAACGATGCAGAAGCCTCGGCTTATTCTGCCTTGGGCATGGCTTTTATGATTCGCGAGCAATACGATCAGGCAGAATCGCATTTCCGTCAAGCCGTGTCTCTTGCGGTGCGTCCGGAGCCGGTTCTTCACTACCGGCTGGGCCTGGCTTGTTTTTATGCAAGAAAATATGACTCCGCCCTCGAAGCTCTTCAGAAGTCCGACGAGCAAGGCGGTGTGAAGCTCGCTAACCCTGATGGCTCCACTCGGGACTTGGTTGAAGAAGCAATGGATTTTGTTATACGGGGTCGCGATGGCTGGGAGGAGCCACCATCGGATAAGCCTTTGCCTCCTCCGCCTGAACCAACGAACCAATGATGTTTGATAACATTGTGGCCGAGCCATATGCAATTTGCTAACGAGAATCTTGCCGAACTGGAAAATACAGTTGGTCACGTCTTCAACGATATTGGTTTGTTGACAAGGGCCGTCACTCACAGTTCTTTCTGTCGCAGTGCTTCAGGCCAGGCAGGAGAGCAATCCAATGAGCAGATGGAATTTCTTGGGGATTCCATCTTAGGTTTTATCGTAAGTGATGCCTTGGTATCTCTTTTCCCCGATGAATCCGAAGGGCAGCTATCCAAAAGAAAAGCTCGGATCGTCAGCGCCTCGCATTTATATCATGCTGCAAGAAGGTTGAACTTGGGTCACCACCTGCGCTTAGGAAAGGGTGAAGAGAAATCCGGCGGCAGGACTAAACCGGGTTTGCTGGCGGATGCTTTTGAAGCTTTAGTTGCATCCATTTATCTCGATGGCGGTTTGGAGCCGGCAAGGAGATTAGTCCAGAACTGTTTGCTAGAATCGATTCCATCCCCTATTAGCGCGGACAGCGACTGCAAAACAGCCCTGCAAGAATTTCTGCAAGGACGGCGGTTGCCTCCTCCAAAATATGTGGTTGTGGAGGAAAAGGGCCCGGAACACGATAAGATATTTACTGTGCAGGTTTTCATCGGTGAAACGCGGCTTGCGCAAGCGGAAGGCCCGACAAAGAAAACGGCCCAACAGGCAGCCGCTCGCATAGCGCTCAGTGATTTGAGGAGCAGGCAGATTGAAGCAAAATAAATCAGAGAACGTTGAAACAGAAGTAGCTGCGGAAGAAACGTCGAGGAAATCGACGGCCAGAGAGTATCTGGAATCTCTTGTGGTTACAGTGATACTCGCTTTGTACGGAACAACTTTTTTAATTCAGGCTTTTAAGATTCCATCGAGTTCCATGGAAGATACCCTGCTCATCGGCGATCATCTAATGGTTGATAAAGTTAGCTTCGCTCCAGCCCCTTTTTTACGGGGGATTCTTCCCTATGACGAAATCAAGCGGGATCAAATCATCGTCTTTCGCTACCCCCTGGATCCGAAAACCTATTTTGTGAAACGTGTCATTGGACTGCCTGGCGACCGCATTCATCTGAAGAATAAAATGGTTTACCGAAACAATGTGCAATTAAACGAACCTCATGCTGTTCATAAAAGTTCTGAGATCGAGGAGTATCGAGATAATTTCCCTAGTCCCTTTTTGACCGCCGCATTCCCCGACTGGGCTAGCAATTGGGTGGAGCACATTGAAGATGGAGACATTGTGGTTCCTCCAGGACAATATTTCGTCATGGGAGATAATCGGGACTTCAGCTCTGATAGCCGTTATTGGGGTTTGGTTCCCAGGGAAAATATTGTCGGCAACCCACTCCTGATATACTGGTCTTTTGAAACTTCCAGCGAAGAGTATCAACGCACAGCTCCTGGAGATTACTTCGGTCGGTTGATTGACATCTCATTGCATTTTGCGCAAAAAACCCGCTGGGATCGCATGTTAGACGTTGTTCAATAATGCTTCCACCTGCCCAAAAAGATTCCCGCTCATTTCGTAAAAGCAGATTCATCTGGATTTTGATTTTGCTCGCTGGGTTCGCTACCGTTGTGCCGCAATTCATTACCGTCAATATACTGCGGGATGTGATCGCCGTATCGCTTTCGCAGCATCTCGGCAGGAACGTTAGCGTTGGCGAGATCCACTTCACGCTCTGGAACGGCCCAGGCCTTGAAATCGCCAATGTGGCCATTGCCGACCTTCCTGAGTTTGGACCAGAGCCTATTCTGCGCATGGAGTTCTTGCGTGCAACACCCTCGTTGATATCTATTTGGAAGGGCCGGATTGAATTTTCATCTTTGGAGTTCGTGCGTCCCAGCTTAAATCTGGTTCGCGATCAAAATGGAAAGTGGAACATCGGCGCTGGCCGAATGGTCAGTGCTTCTCCTGAAGTTACTTCCGAAGTGGAACCGGAACGATTCCTTCAAGACTTGCCGCGATTCCAAGTGAGTTCCGGCAGAATCAATTTCAAATTCAACCATACAAAGACGGCCTTTTTCTTGAGTGAGGTCGACTTATCATTAAAACCTGCGGCATCCGCCAATGAACCCTGGCAAATGCAGTTTGAGGCTACCCCCAGCCGCAGTGACATTCAATTTTTCCCAGCCAGCCGGATTCAGGGCACGGCGGAATTCTCGCCTCCGCCAGCCAGATTGCAGCAAGCAGCGGGAATACCTTTGCGCCTGGAGCTTACGGCAGACAGCGCCCAACTATCCGATCTGGTTCAGGTAGTTTTTGGAAGCGACCCAGGCGTGCGTGGGAATCTCCATTTCGATTCGCTTCTGACAGGCACAACTTCATTATTGCGTTTCTCGGCACGAGCGGACTTCTCAGAACTGCACCGTTGGGATCTTCCACCAGGCTCAAAAGATGATTTATTCACTACTGCCATGGCAGGCGTGATTGATCTCTCCCAGGCATCCTTGAATCTGCAAGCGAATACTAAATTAGCCGGCGACGGGCAGTTAGTTATTTCCAGTCAAATGGATAGTATCTTTTCACAATCGGAACCTTCCTTGCTGTGGAATATTAAAAGAGTGCCCGTTAAATCCTTACTTCAGCTTAGCCAGAAATTCACACCTCACTTGGATCGCATGCCGCTTGTCTCCGGTACGGTGGAAGGAACTGTGAGCATGTCTGTCAAGCCATTTGTGATGGATGGAACGCTTCAAGTTTCCGATGTCGTGATCGCAAAAAATGAAGCTGCTCGCCGGTTTATATTTTCTGATTTCCCGCTTTCCATCCATTGTCACGACATCAACATCGGCCCCATGATAACCACGATGGGGGAGAATGGCACCCTCTCGGCAACGATATTCTGGAATACCCAATCGGCTGAGTCTCGCACCGCTATTCGTGGAGATCATTTGCCTATCGCAGATTTTATGGATTTGGTCGTTGCGCTGGGCGGGCCTCAGGGAAATCTTAAAAGTGTTGCTGGCGATCTCGCACTGAATGTCAGTGTTGTAGGCGCTCGCGAGCGGCCAATACAAGCCAACGGGTCGGCACAGTTATCAAATGCTGCTTTCCAGCTTGATTCTTCAAATGAGCGATTAGTAGTTCATTCCGCAAGATTGCTGTTGCAAGATCGTCAAGTTCGTCTCAATAACTTGAAAGTTACGGCAGGCCATACCGATTTCTCCGGTTCATTGGTCGTGTCGATGCCCACTCAATTCTTCAGCGTTCAGGAGGCAGTTGACCATAAGCCTTGGCAGGTTCAATTCAATCTCAATAGCCCAATCATTGATATTGCAGACATGGAGATTCTCTTGCATAACCGTCTTGAGGGCGCAGGTAATTCTGCCTCGCTGAATTTAAATAATGAGAATAACAGTCTTTACTTTCTGCATAATATCGTCGCCATTGGCAAATTACAGGCCGACGAGTTGAAGTATCACAACTTGTCGATGTCAAATGTCCAAACTGCGCTGTCATACTCCAACCGCATTCTCACCATCAATGACTTCACCGGAGTATTGGCGGGCGGCGTTCACTCTGGGAAAATGTCCGTCCAATTCGGCCCGGTCCATCCTTTCCTTTCCATCGAATCCCAATTCCGTAATTTGGATGTAAGCCAGTTAAGCTCCTGGATTCCGTCATTGCCCCCAAGCATGTCCGGCAAACTGAGCGGTCGTTTGCGTCTGGCTGGAGGCGGCCTAACTAAGGCGGATTTTCTCGATAAACTCGGGGGGTCTGGTACGATTGAATCCGGGAACTTGGATATGGATATTTCGAGCCAAACCACAGGACTCGATTCTTTTCCAGACAACAGGCTATTCATCGATTCTCTTGCCGCAACATTCCAGATTATGCGCCGGGAAATTATTTTGAACGATTCCCAATTGAGCATCACTATCCCGAATCTTACGGTCGACAATCTGCCTGGCGGCAACTATGACTGGACTGTTACAGGTTCCATTGGTTTTGATAAGCAATTAAATCTGCTCGCTAGGCCGGAATTTGGCTCGCAGGAATACCGTTGGGCCGGCAGTTTGTTGGCGCCTCAATTAACACAAACGGTTTCCAGCCTTTTACCTTAGTGGCATCGTCTGTCCTCGGATCATCATCTAATAAATCCATGCGCGTAAATTTTCCAGGCGGACTTCCATTGCCGATCTTCAAACACATTAATGCATTGTTTTTAGCATTACTGTTTTGCTTCACCCTGCCGGCCTCTGCGCAGGAACCGCAATGGGACAGAGGGATTTCTCAGGCGGCGGCGCAATCAGCAGCTTCTAAATTCCAGCTCATACAAAACAACACGGCATCATCTCCGCAATTCCAAACGATCCGTGTCGCCGAAGATGAAGTCAATTCCTATCTTCATTTTCAGCTAACTTCCGCTTACCCGCCGGGTGTTTCCAAAATCCGCATGCAATTTAGTAATGGCCGCCCGGTGGGCTTTGCCAGGGTGGACTTTGATCAATTGATGAACTCCATGAAGGACCCTCCCAATCTGATCATCCGTTACCTGCTTGCAGGAGTGCATTCGGTTGCCGCTGAAGGAGCTTTCGCGAGCAACCAGGGTGTCGCTCGATTTCAACTGGAGCAGGTGACATTGGATGGCGTGGAACTGCCGGACTTCGCAATCCAGTATCTGATGGATCGCTACGTCAGGAAACGATATCCGAATGCCGATATCAGCAAGCCATTCCAATTGCCATTTTCATTAAAGAAAGTCATCGTGGAAGACCGGGAAGTCGCGTTCGAAAGTTCGTCGATTCAGGATTGATTAGCAACAATCGCATTGATCAGCGCAGGATACATTTAGCATCCCCGATGAAACAAGATTACGATCTCATCGTTTTGGGCGGCGGGTCTGCGGGCTTGACAGCTGCAGGCATGGCTGCACAACTGGGCGTCAGGACATTGCTTGTTGAGCGCCACAAACTCGGTGGCGAATGCCTGAACACAGGCTGTATTCCGAGCAAAGCCCTTGTCCGGTCGGCCAACGTCGCTGCGTTGATGTCCCGCGCTTCGGAGTACGGCCTTGGGTTCGGCGGGCAAGTGGACTTCCCTGCTGTTATGGACCGCGTTGCGCAGGTCATTCGCCGTATTGAACCGCACAACAGCGCCGAAACTCTTGCCCGCTACGGCGTAGAAACCCAGTTCGGACAGGCCGCATTCCTTTCCAATCACGAAGTCCAATTGAATGGCAGCACCCTGCGAAGCAGCAAGTTCGTCATCGCCACAGGATCACGTCCATTTGTGCCGCCTCTCGAAGGTCTAACCGACTACCTCACCAACGAAACTCTATTCAGCATTCGCAACCAGCCTGCCCACTTGGTCATCGTTGGCGCGGGACCGGTCGGCGTGGAGATGGCTCAGGCATTCCGGCGCTTGGGCAGCAACGTTACGCTGCTCGAAAGGGCTCCTCGAATCTTGCCACGCGAGGATGAAGAAATATCGGCACACGCCGCAGTCTCTTTGAAGGCCGACGGTGTGCGAATTTATGTGGATGCAAAGTTGCTTTCCGACCGGGTTGAGTCGTCTCGTGTGGGAATAATCCACACCATTACTTTGGATCATCACGGCACTCAGGAGTCAATTACAGGTGACGCGCTGCTTGTCGCTGCTGGCCGCTTTCCGAATTTCGAGGAATTAAATCTGGACAAGGCAGGCATCATCGCCGACCGCCAGGGAATTCGCATCGATAATCGCTGCCGGACGACCGCACCGAATATTTTCGCCTGTGGCGACGTCACCGGTCATTTCCAATTTACGCACATGGCGGAATATCAAGCCAAGGTTGCTGTCAGCAACGCCATCCTTCATTGGCCCATGAAGCTCGATTATCGCGCCGTGCCGTGGGCGATTTTCACTGATCCTGAGATTGCCCGTGTGGGCTTGACCGAATTGGAAGCCAGAAAACAATTCGGTTCTGTTACCATCTTTCGCTCCTCGTTCCTCGATGAGGATCGCGCGATTGTTGATGGATCGAATTCAGGCATGATCAAAGTCATCGCCAGCAAAAACGGCCGGAAAATCCGCGGTGCGCACATCATCGGCCCCAGAGCGTCTGAAATTATTATGGAGTTTGTGATTGCCATGCAGCATGGGCTTTCCGTTGCTGACCTTTCAAACACGATTCATCCTTACCCTTCTTATTCTCTGGCTGCGCGCCATGCAGCCGATGGATACTGGCTCAAGAAATCCTCCCCAACGCTCGTGCGCTGGATTCAGCGAATCTTCGGCTATTCTGGACCCATTGCTGAACGGTTTCGGGGAGATTGACGTACTATCCCCTTCAGTCCATCATCGCTCATGAGGAATCGATGAAAGAGCCATCCGCTATCCTTGCTATAGTTTTAGTAATGGCAACGAACGCAATGCATGCTCAAAGACCTGCTGAAACCTCCGCAGGCAGTGTGCGAAAAGCAATGACAGGCTTTGTATACGATGAAATCTATCTGCGGCATTTGGCTGGCGATACCGGCCATCCTGATCGCCCCGAGCGCCTGACTGCTGTACAGGACGGTTTGAAATCCAAGGGCTTGCTAAAGTTGTTGCTTCCCATCCAAGCGAGAAAAGTTTCCGATGACGTGCTGGAATTGGTCCATGACAAGGACTATCTTGCTTTGCTGCGCCGAGAGGCCGTGGATATTGCGGGTTTGCGGATGCTGAGCACGGGGGACACGGTTATTTCCCCCGATTCACTTGAAGCGGCCTATTGGGCTGCTGGCGGAGTGCTTTCAGCCGTGGATGCGGTGATGAAGGGCGAGGTCGGCAACGCTTTCGCTGCCGTCCGGCCGCCAGGCCATCATGCCACCAGGAATCGCGGCATGGGGTTCTGCATCTTCAATAATGTGGCCGTTGCCGCGCGCTACTTGCAGCAAGCTCACGGCATTGCTCGCGTTTTAATTGTTGATTGGGATTATCACCATGGCAACGGTACGCAGGACATTTTTTACGATGACCCATCGATCTTTTATTTCAGCACTCACGATACCAGCGCCTATCCTGGTACCGGCTCTTCCAACGAAACGGGCAGTGGTCCTGGCGCAGGGGCTACGCTCAACATTCCCTTGCCGCGAGGCGCATCCGATGAGTTAATCCTCGAAGCTTTTCAGCAGCACCTGGTGCCAGCAGCCAGAATATTCAAACCGGACTTCATCTTGATCAGCGCTGGTTTTGACGCCATGCGAAACGACTTGCTTGGCGAATTCGATGTCACCCCAGCGGGTTTTGCCGCCCTCACTCGCGTTGTCCACGATCTTGCGGTTGAGCTGAGTCATGGCAGACTCGTCTCGGTCCTCGAAGGCGGTTACCGTTTGGATGGACTAGCCGCAAGCGTTGCAGCCCATGTTGAAGTATTGATGGAACCCGCTACCTCTGCACAATCCCACTAGCGTTAATGCAAGTCACCTGTTGTAACATTGCGATATGCACCGATCATCAAGTCATCCGACCGGTAAAGTGTATCTGGTCGGCGCTGGACCAGGCGATCCAGGTCTGCTGACGGTCAAAGGCAGACAGATTCTGCGCAGCGCGGATGTCGTTGTTTATGACTATCTCGCCAATCCTGAGCTACTCCTGGATGCCAAGCCGACCGCAGAAATCATTTATGTAGGCATGCACAAAGAAGAAAGGCTTTCTCAGGATCAAATCAACCGTCTTCTGGTCGAGCACGCTCAAGCGGGCAAGCAGGTTTGCCGTCTTAAAGGCGGCGACCCGTTTGTCTTTGGCCGCGGTGGAGAGGAGGCCGAGCACATCGCCGCTGCTGGCATTCCGATGGAAATTGTGCCTGGTGTCAGCGCTGGATACGCCGTGCCTGCTTATGCCGGAATCCCTCTAACGCACCGCCGCCTTTCCTCCAGCGTGTTGTTTATCACCGGCCATGAGGACCCGGAAAAAGAAAGTGCGTCCAATCTGAATTGGGAGGACATTTCACGAGGCGCCTCCACCTTGGTCTTCTTCATGGGCGTTAAAGCTCTGCCGCAGATCGCAGAAAACCTCATGCGAGTCGGGAAACCTGGTTCCACTCCGGTTGCTGTCATTCGCTGGGGCACCAGGGGCGAGCAACAAGTAGTCTTAGGTACCTTGGAAAACATCCAGAAGAAAGCTCAGCAAGCAGGCCTGAAACCGCCGGCCCTCACCGTCGTAGGCGATGTCGTTAATTTACGCGAGAAGCTTCGATGGTTTGAATCCCTGCCGCTTTTCGGCCAGCGGATATTGATCACCCGCCCACGGGAGCAAGCCGCAGCGCTGGCTGCGCCCTTGCGCGCGCTCGGTGCTGAAACCATCGAGTTGCCCACAATCGCGATTCAGGACCCGGACTCGTGGTCACCACTCGATGAAGCGATTTCCAGTATTCAGCAGTACCACTGGATTCTATTTACCAGTTCCAACGGGGTGCGTAAATTCATGGATCGCATGAAAGCAGCCAACACCGATGTTCGGAAACTGAACGGCATCAAGATATGCGCCATCGGGCCGGCTACGGCGGATGAGTTAGCCAGATACCTTATTCAGGTCGATAAGGTTCCGCAAGAGTACCGCGCCGAAGGCATACTGGAGGCTTTCTCTGACGTGCCATTAAACGGTGTCCGCATACTGATCCCCAGGGCTAAGGTTGCTCGCGACCTCCTGCCGGTTCAGTTGCGTCAGCGTGGCGCGGTAGTCGATGTAATCGAGGCTTACCGCTCCTTATTGCCTTCCGGCTCCCAGGAAAAAGCAGAGATCATTTTCACGCGCCACCGCCCCACGTTAATTATTTTCACCAGTTCTTCCACGGCGGAAAACCTCTTATCTCTCATCCCCTCGGAAAATATCTCAACGTGGCTCCGCGAGGTCAAAATAGCCTCTATTGGCCCGATTACCAGCCAGACGATTCGCAAGCATGGCCTGAAAGTGGATATTGAACCGAAGGATTTTACAATTCCTGCCTTAGTTGAGAGCATTGTCGCTGCTGTTCGGGGGGCATCCAAAGGCAGCGGTTGAAAAGTGGCAGGAGTTCTGTCTTAAAATCTCATCCAAATTTTGCGAGAAAACCGACCTGGGCAGCACCAAGTCGCAGCCTGCTTTATAGGCTTCTCGCTCGCGTTCCTTCTGAACATGGGAGATATAGCCGATGATATGAACTTTCAATTTTTCGTTCGCCTTCAGGCTGCCGATTAACGCCAAGGGTTCAGGATTCACATTATTCAGGTCCAGCAGTAATACAGCAAGCGCTCCTGCCGCTTTTTCCAAAAATTTGCTTTCGTTGTTTGCGAATACTACCTCGATGCCCACCCGCTTCGCGGCAGCAGCAATCTTTCCCGTGAAGATCAGGTCTTGGGTGATCGCGAAGAAACGCGGTGTCTGCTGATCCAATTTTTGTTATCCTTCCCGTTTTATTAAAAAAACGAGCCGGGAGGCCCTAATCAATTTGGTGGGTTTGATTAGGTTCCCGGCTCTAAGGACGCGCCATCCTGGGTGGATGGCTTTGGTCAAGTCTAGTCAGTGTGTGTGGTTCCAACGGAGCCTTTTCGCCTCAAGTCGGTCTCACTTGGGGCAGGTACCGTTGTTTGATAAACAGTAGCAAATTTTTATATGGTTGTAAAGATTATTTTATTTTTTTCTACAATAATTGAAATTCATTGATTTTGCTCTCCTATCCGAGAAGAGCTTCAACCCAGTTTGTTTAGAAGGACATGCCATTAAAAAATTGGGAAATCGATTTCGCCTATCCCTATGATAAATTGAATCTTCTTATTCAATAGGAGGAAAACCATGCCTCATGTACAGATCACATTGTTGGAAGGCCGGACCCCTGAGCAAAAACGCCGTGTCGTGGAGCGTATTACTCAGACATTAGTTGAGGAGATTGGAACAAATCGGGAAAACATCAGCATTGCTTTTTTAGAGGTGACCCCGGCCTGCTTTTCACTCGGCGGAATGCTCATGCTCGACCGCAAGAAAAGCCCGTAAGTTTTTTCGCAAGTATTACGTTCTTCGCTTAAATTGTTTGCTGAGCGATAATCCTTGTGCCTGGTAGGATGATCCGATGCCCACTCCGTAGATTTTTTCCGGCGGCTCCATGAGCCGTTCGTACACCAGTCGCCCGACGGTTTGTCCATCTTCAATCACGAAGGGTACCTCATGGGATCGTACTTCGAGCACGGCATGGGTTCCCTTGCCCTGTTCGAGCCCGTATCCAAATCCTGGGTCAAAAAAGCCAGCGTAGTGAATCCGGAACTCGCCGACGGAGGGATCATAGGCGACTAACTCGCCGGCCAGATCAGGCGGAATGCTTACTTTTTCCTTGGAGACCAGAATGTAAAAATCATCCGGATTGAGGATGATTCTCTGGCTTCCTTTGATCGGCTCCCAGAACTCTTCCATGTCGTAATAGTTCACGCGGCTGAGGTCTATGAGCGGTGCATGGCTCTTTGCTCTATAGCCAATCGTCTCACTTTGTTCTTTGCTCCTTAAGTCGATGGAAATCGGCAACCCGTGGCGGATTTCCGTGATAATCGCGGTATCATCTGAAGAATATACCAGGGGTTCTTCCTCGTGCAGCTTGCCCAGCGTGGCGCTTTCGCGCAGCAGCGGCGGTGTTCCCCGGATTAAACGTATTTGATTTAAGCGCATCCCTGAGTGCGCTGCTATGGTAAACGTTCGCGGCACCACCTCGGCATAGAGTTTCCCCCGGTATCCGGACGGAACCCGTTCGAACTCCACGCCATAATCTGTTATCAGGCGAGTGAAAATATCCAGTCTTCCTGTCGTGCTTTTGGGATTTGCTTTCCCGGATACGTCTTCCGGAAGATTCATCTCCTCCACCAGGGGGATGATGTACACGCACCTTTTTTCCAGGATCGCTCCTTGGCTCAGGTCGATCTGGATCATGCCAATATCCCGGATTTTTTCGTCGACAGTAGAATGTTTTCCCGGCAGGAAGCTCGCTCTCACCCGATAAGCTACCGGTCCCAACCGCAAATCCAGGCTGGCCGGCTGCACCTGCACTTCATCGATCGGCGTTTCAGCTCGGATATGCTCTTTGTCGATGTATTCTTTTATTTTTTGATAGGGAAAGACTCCAGTAGTTCGTGACTCCCGAAGGTCCTTCGACAATTCTGGAAACAATAAGTTGCGTGTCAT
The DNA here is from genome assembly GCA_001767075.1 of Acidobacteria bacterium RIFCSPLOWO2_12_FULL_54_10. Lineage (GTDB taxonomy): Bacteria > Acidobacteriota > Terriglobia > 2-12-FULL-54-10 > 2-12-FULL-54-10 > 2-12-FULL-54-10. The sequence goes on from MEKX01000139.1 coordinate 14,749, forward strand.
ATCAAATTCAAAAGGGAAAAAGCAAAACTAGCATCCAAGAGCGTTGGGGTCAAGATATCTTCGCATGGAAGGCTGATGCGTCCATTTAGCCCCTGTTTACGTGAACGTTAAAATCATTTGCGGATTCCCCTATCCCAGGCCGTGTCTTTTCATTAGAATATATGGGTTGTACATGCTTAGGGCTTCATGCGTGTGCCAGGGCATTTGCGTTATGAACAAACATTTGGAAAAAGCCGAACGCTATTTGCAAAAGGGCAAACTGGAGAATGCCCTGGAAGAGCTATTGCTGGCTCGTAAAGATGAGCCCAAAAATGAATCTGTGGTGCAAAGCATTGCCGACATTTACCAGCGCTTAAATAAGCTGGAGGAGTGCCGCCAGTGTTACGGCTTTCTCTTCGACATCGTGTCTGAAAAGGGGGAGGCCTCCCGTGCTGCTGACTATATTCGCAAAATGCAGCGTTTGGGTGCCGTAGAACCTCGTCGCTTGCTCCGCTGTGCTCAGTTGACGGAATCAATCAGTCCTTCCGATGCGGAAGAGTTTTACCGTCAGGTCTTGCAAACGCCTGGCTCGCAGGACCCCCAAACGGCATTGCAGTGCTATGTGGCGTTAGCCCGTTTCCAGCCGAACTCCCTGGAGAATCATCTGCGTTCAGCCTCTTTAGCTCTGAAGCTGGGTAAGAAGGCTATTGCTATCGCCTCCTATCAGAGAATCGGAGAGTTGCGTGCTGAGGTGGGCCGTTTTGACGAGGCCGTGGAAGCCATGGAAGAGGCTCTTCGTTTGTCCAGTAACGAGTTTGTTTATCGCATTTCCCTGGCGGCCATCTGCGCTAAAGCCGGGCGTTCTAGCCGCGTAATTGAATTACTGTCGGATGTCACCATTGAATCCAATAACTTGGACGCTTTGCGCCTATTGGCGGACGCTAATTTTAAGGAAAAAAACCTCTCTAAAGCCGAGCCGATTTACTGGAAGCTCCTCGATACGTCTCCCAATGCTATTAAGCCCATCATCGAAATGGCTATTTATTGTCTGCAGCAAAATCGCACCCCTGAAGCGATTTCTCTCTTGCGCAAGATTGAGGAGTATTTCGCCAAATCTGGGCGTGAAGGCGATCTGCGTTCCGTTGCGGAAAAAATCAGCACCATTGAATTTAATTCGATTCCTGTCTTGGAGCACCTCACTAGACTGTTTGACCGTTTTCAGATGGATACTCCTTTGGGTGAGGCGCTGCACCGGCTGTTCCCGCTTTATTTTGAATCCAACCAATTCGATCGTGCGGTCGAACTCCTGGAGCGTCTGATCCAGCTTGACCAGTATGATCCTGGTACTTCCAGAAAACTCGATCAATTAAATGGGAAAATCGATCCAGGGCAGTGGAAGGACTTGGCCAGTCGCATGGGGAGAACTGCAACGACCAGCGACATGTTAACAGCGGATTCGGCTGCTTCCGATGATCCAGGAAAAGAACCTACGACTTCGATCAAGCCCAATGAGTCAGGAAGCCTTACCGATCTGATGCTGCAAGCCGAGATTTTTCTGCAATACAACCTGGCGGATAAGGCCAAGGAACGTCTGGAGCGGATCGCGAAACTTTTCCCAGGCGAGGAAGAAGCGAATCCATCTCTCCGTGAATTGTACGAAAAGGCCGGTATTCGCCCGCTCTCAACATCTCCGGCTGCCAGCTCTACGGCACAAGCTTCCTCAGGCCATCAGGGTGACATTCGCGCTTTTCTTACCCGCGTCTCGGATATCAGCCGTAATCTCTCCAGACAGGGCAATGTTAAAAATGTTCTCTCGACAGCCGTCAACGAAATCGGCAAGCACTGGCTGGCCAGTCGTTGCGTGATCGGCCTGGGTGCGCCGGGCCGTTCGCCGAGCATGGTTCTGGAATTTATTTCATCCGAGATACCACCTTCGGACCCGGCTCAGATGGGCAAGCTGGTGATGGGATTGCAGCAAATATTATCGACGCATGGCTCTACTTTGGTTGCCGACAATCTCAAGAGCATCCCCAAGCTGGCGCCGCTTGCGGGTACTTTATCAGCCTTGCAAGTGAAATCTTTGGTTGCGCTGCCGCTGCGCGACTCCGATCAGCAAATCGGCATTCTCATTTTGGAGCAATGCGAGGATCGCATCTGGAAGAGCGGCGAGTTGGCTGGCTTGGAGGCTCTTTCCGAGCAGATTGTTCTCTCGGTTTCCAATGTCCGCTTGCGCAATCTGATGAAGGCTCTGGCCGTCACCGACGAGGAATCCGGCATGCTGCACCGGGATTCTTACATTCCTTGCCTGCTCGCTGAAGCGGAAAGGATGCAGTCACAAAAAAATAGCTTGACCTGTGTCATTATTGATTTTTCGCCTCAGGCTAATACTTCTTCTGCTCCGCTCCCGGATAGCTATGTCAAAGAAATCACCAGTTCAGTAGTAACCCATCTCCGCCAGAACGATATTGCCATCAAGTACGGCCCCTTTTCTCTAGCCATGCTCCTGCCGGGAACTTTGACCAAGGATGCTTCTGCTGTTGTTGATAAACTCCGGAAGCTGACGGCATCTCGCGTTAAACCTCTGCCTGCCATTTCTGCCGCCGTGGCCGAGGCCGTAAAATCTGAAAAAATGGAAGCAGCAGACGTGGTCACGGAGTTGATCAATCGCCTGGAATTCGGACTGGAATTAGCGCGTCGGGACGGCAAAAATCAAACGTCCGTTCTGAATCCCCCGCACACTTCTTCCTAACAGATTTTCCGAGGGCGTTCAGAAGGCGAGTCAATATGGAAATTCATCAAGTGGGGATTATCGGCTGCGGGCAGATGGGTTCTGGCATTGCCCAGGTCGTAGCTTTTCATGGCTATCAAGCTATTGTCATCGAAGCAACGGAAGACCTCTGCCAGCGCGGGATTCGCGGCATCCACCAACGATTGGATAAACTGGAGCAGAAAGGCTCCATTTCCGGTGATCAAAACGCAGCCATCAAAAACCGCCTGCGAGCTTCCACGGATTTATCCCAGCTCTCGGCCTGTGACTTGGTGATCGATGCCATCATCGAAAACCGCGAGGCTAAACTCCATTTGTGGAAGTCGCTCGATCCCATCCTGAAGCGCGACGCCATACTGGCCAGCAATACTTCTTCTCTTTCCATTACGGAAATGATGATGGCTACCAGCCGTCCCGCCCGCTTCCTGGGCTTGCATTTTTTCAATCCGGTCCCCGTGATGACTCTAGTGGAAATCGTCCGCACCATCGCGACTTCCCCGGAGGTCATTCAAACCGCCGCGGACTTTGTCGGCCGTCTCGGTAAAACTCCGGTTTTCACTTCCGACCGCGCCGGTTTTATCGTCAACCGTATTCTCATCCCCTATTTGCTGGACTCGATCCGCATATTGGAAAATGGCACTGGAACCATTTCGGACATTGATCGCGCCATGAAATTAGGATGCAGCCACCCGATGGGTCCATTTGCACTTGCCGATTTTATCGGTTTGGATACTACGGCGGCGATTGCCGAAATCCTGTTCGAAGAATTTCGCGAACCGCGCTTCGCTCCCCCGGGACTATTGAAGCGCCTCGTGACGGCTGGCCGCCTCGGTCGCAAATCCGGCAAGGGCTTTTACGATTACTCCGATCCTGCTTCACCAAAACCTATGGACGAGTCAGGGCGCATCTAATCACAAACCATCTCTCCTTATGACAACTTTCTCTGTGCAAATCACGAATCGTTGCGAAAAGGTTGACTGAAATGCCCTACGAAAATCTGCTTCTTGAAACGACGGAATCCATAGCCCTCGTCACATTTCAGCGGCCCAAAGTCCTGAACGCCCTAAATAATAAAACTCTTGCGGAGTTGGAGGATTGCCTGGAAAAACTCCGCCAGGATGACAGCGTCCGGGTTGTGATTTTCACCGGAGCTGGCGACCGCGCCTTCGTGGCCGGTGCGGATATCGGCGAGTTTGCTTCTCATTCGCAAAGCCAGGCGCGGGACTTTTCAATGTGCGGGCAAGCAGTTTTTAATAGCATCGAAACCTTGGGCAAGCCTACCATTGCGGCCATTAACGGATACGCGCTGGGCGGTGGCTGTGAGATGGCCCTAGCCTGCTCCATGCGCATAGCGACCCCTTCGTCTCGCCTGGGCCTGCCGGAGGTTAAACTCGGAATTATTCCAGGCTACGGCGGCACGCAGCGTTTGCCCCGCCTGGTAGGCAAGGGTGTGGCTCTCGAAATGATCCTCACGGGCGAGCCGGTCACGGCGGAGGAGGCGCTCCGCGTCGGCCTTGTCAATCGCATCGTTCCAGCCGATGATCTGATCCCGGTCGCCAAGGCACTGGCGAAGAAAATCATTGTCAACGCGCCCATTGCTGTTCATTATTGCTTGGAGGCCGTGCATCAGGGCTTGGATGAGACGCTGGATCAAGGATTACTGTTGGAAAGCACTTTGTTTGGCATGACCTTCGCCACGGAAGACATGCGGGAAGGCGTCAAAGCATTCATCGAGAAACGCCCCGCGCGCTTTACCGGACGCTGACATCGCATCGGTTATAGGAGTCGAATGAGCACGTCAGAATGGAAGAATTCCAAGTTCCGCGAGATTTCGGGAACCTTCAATGCCTCAGGCCTTCGCTTTGCCATCGTCGTCAGCCGTTTCAATGAGTTTGTCACCAGCCGTCTTCTGAACGGCGCCGTGGATGCCCTCACTCGTTCCGGTGCCGCCAGCGACGACATCACCGTGGTGCGCGTCCCGGGAAGTTTTGAAATTCCCGTCACTGCCAAGCACCTCGCTGCTTCGGGCCGCTTTCACGCCGTAATCTGTTTGGGCGCGATCCTGCGCGGCGAGACGCCTCATTTTGAATACATCAGCGCCGAGGCTTGTCGCGGAGTCGCTGCGGCATCTCTTGAGTCCGGTGTCCCCATGTCTTTTGGCATTCTGACCGTGGATACCTTGGATCAAGCCATTGACCGTGCGGGCCTCAAATCGGGAAACAAAGGTTTCGAGGCCGCCATGTCGGCCATCGAAATGGCTAATCTCTTCCAGGCGATTCGCAAGCCTTCCACGCCATCCAAACGGAAGTAGCCAACAAGATGAATCCTGCGCAATTCTAGGTTTCTACCCCCGGCCCTGCTACTCTAATCTTCATGCCTTCCCGCCGCAAATCCCGTGAGTGCGCCTTGCAGATGCTGTTCCAATGGGATATGGCGCACGATTCCGTCGAGAAAGTGGAAAAGCATTACTGGTCCAACACTCGCCCCGATTCAGACGATCTGTTGATCGCATTCGCGAACAAACTCTTTGCAGGTGCTGTCGATCACATCGAGGAAATCGACGTTCTGATTCGCAACTGCACCGACCACTGGCGTCTGGAGCGCTTGGCTGCTGTCGACCGCAACATTATGCGCCTGGGCATTTTCGAAATGTTGTATCAGCCGGACACGCCTCCTGCCGTAGTCATTAATGAAGCCCTGGAAGTGGCCCGCAAGTTCAGTTCTGTGGAGTCTGTGCAATTCCTCAATGGCGTTCTCGACTACGTCCGCAAGGAAATCGCCAAGCAGCATTCCAGATAAATTCCCTGCCCCCTCTTCTGCACAACTTTTGTTGAATTAAGTGGTAAAATATAAATGGAAGCTTGAGTTCTTCCCCGATGGTGGGCGGGTGAGAGGAGGCAATATGTATCTTCTAACTCGAATCAAACAATATCTGGATCAATCGGGCGTTCCCTACGAACATCATGTTCATCGGACGGCATTCACAGCGCAAGAAATTGCCGCCGAAGAACACGTCCCTGGTAAATTGGTAGCCAAAACCGTAGTTCTCAAGGTGGACGGCAAATCCGTTATGGCGGTGCTTCCAGCCTCTGAGAAAGTCGATTTGGCTGCATTCCAGGCGCAGTTAAACAGCAAAGATATTCGCCTGGCTACGGAATTCGAATTTGCAGGCATATTCCCCGATTGCGAAGTGGGCGCCATGCCACCCTTCGGCAATCTCTATAATCTGCCGGTTTACGTTGATGACACGCTAACGAAGGACCCTGAGATTGTCTTTAACGCCGGCACGCATCAGGACACCATCCGCATCAAGTACAGCGATTTTGCACGGTTGGTGCAGCCTCAGATTTTTTCATTTTCTTTAGTTCTTGCTGCCTGAGCTTTTCGTCTGGTATAGCTCCTGGTCTTCCTCGCGAAGGCCAGGAGTTCCTTTTTTCCCTGGTTCAGTTTGCAACTATCAGATGCGTTCCACCAGCGCTGGAACTTCGTGGATGGAATTCGCCTTGAACAACCGGGGGTGGTGTTCTACGTCTTCGTGTTCCAGGTCCCACGTATGCGGATGCGGAATGTAGATGGCCCACAGCCCGGCGGCTAGCGATGGTGTTACGTCGGATCGCGGGCTGTTCCCAATCATCACGGTTCTATTAGGCCGCAGCCCGCGAGTCTTGATCAGGCCATGATAAGCGGCGGTATCTTTCTCCCTGACGATCTCCACCCAGTCGAAGTATTCCTGCAAGCCGGACCGCATCACCTTGCTCGTTTGTTCCCCATGCTCGCCTTTGGTGAAAACCATCAGCCGGTGCTTTTGCCGCAGCTCTGCAAGTATCGCTGACACGCCGGGCAGCAACTGCATCGGATGGCTCCTCAGCCGGGTCCCGATTTCTTCAATATTGCTCAAGGTTCCTGCCCCGTCCGCTCCGGCATAAAATCGCCGGAAAGTTTCTTTGAGCGCCTTCAGAAAATTGCCGGTCCCGTAGCCTCCTTGCGGAATCAGTTCCCTCTCCACTTGCGTCAGCACCCGCAGAATTTCTTCGCGATCTGCGGCAATATCCGCAATGACCTCCAGAAATTCCTCAATCGCTCGCAGGAAATAGACGTTGTTTTCCCACAACGTATCGTCGGCATCGAAGATAAGGCATTTATGCATCGCAGTTAGTCGGCATATTCTCCATGCAGCAGCGTATGTAGCATATTATACTCTGTCCGAATTCCGGCTTTTGGCTATGACCCTAAGGTCCTATCGAAAATGTAACCTTTGGTCTATTTCCACAAAATCGCTCCCAGCTTACCGTGTAGTTGTAAGTGAGGCAGAGCGAGATCGAGGAACGCCGGGGGGACGAACTTCCATCTTGCTCTTCCAGAAGGCTGGTGAATTTCACCAGCCTTTTCTTTTTTGATCAAACCTTTTCCATTTGTTGAACAACCTCGAACAGTGTCATTCTGAAACCCGAATGCGGCAATCACTCACCATTATCGGCGGAGGCTTGGCGGGATCGGAAGCCGCCTGGCAGGCTGCGCGCCGTGGTATTTCGGTGGATTTATACGAAATGCGGCCCATTATTCCCACTCCGGTTCACCGCACCGGAATGCTGGCTGAGTTGGTCTGCAGCAACTCCCTCAAAAGCGACCGTGAGCACAGCGCCTCCTGGCTTCTCAAGGAGGAATTGCGCCGCGCCGGTTCGCTCCTTTTGCAGATCGCCCGCGAATCTGCCGTCCCCGCTGGCCAAGCCTTGGCCGTTGACCGCGACCGTTTTTCTTCCGCTGTCACTCAAGCCATCGAGTCGGAACCGCTCATTCGCATCCACCGAGCCGAGTTGTGCGAGATTCCCGCCGCCGGGCCGGTCATCATCGCTTCCGGCCCGCTCACCAGCGACGCTCTCGCCGCTCACATCCAGAATCTCACCGGTTGCGACCGACTGTTCTTTTACGACTCCATCAGCCCTATCGTCGATGCCTCCACCATCGACTTCACAAAGGTCTTTGCCGCATCTCGCTATGATTTCACCCTCACGCCTGATCAGCCCGCAGGCTCCAGCCATGCAGACGGTGATTACCTGAACTGTCCAATGAACCAAGAGCAATACCAGCGCTTCTACGATGCCCTGTTAGCTGCTGAAGAAGTCACCCGGCATGATTTCGAGCAAGCGAAATACTTTGAAGCCTGCCTGCCTATCGAGGAACTGGCGCGCCGTGGCCGCGACACCTTGCGCTTTGGTCCCATGAAGCCCGTCGGCCTTGTCGATCCACGCACCGGCAGGCGGCCATATGCCGTGGTGCAATTGCGCAAGGAGGATCTTCGCTCCGGAAGTTACAATCTCGTCGGCTTTCAGAATCACATGAAGTTTGGCGAGCAAAAACGGGTTCTGCAAATGATTCCCGGCCTGGAAAACGCGGAGTTCCTGCGCTACGGGCAGATTCACCGCAACACGTACATCAACGCCCCCGCTTTGCTATCGCCCACTCTCCAGTTGCGCGACAATCCTCAAATCTTCTTTGCCGGCCAAATTTGCGGCGTCGAAGGTTACGTCGAATCCATCGCCACCGGCCTCCTCGCTGGTATTTGCGCCTCTCTCGTTTGCACTGGTCAGTCACCCATTCCCCCGCCCCGCGCCTCCGCCATCGGCTCGCTCTGCCATTACGTTTCTTGCTCCAACCCAAAAAATTACCAGCCCGCCAACATCGCTTTCGATCTATTGCCTCCCCTCGATGAGCCTCCCGGCTCGCGCAAACTCCCTCGCCCGGAGCGTCGCGCACGTCAATGCAGCGACTGCTTATCATCCTGGGATCAATGGCTTATGGAGATAAATGGCAGCTTTACTTAAAGTGTCGTTGGCGATCTTTGTAATCTTTCTATCACCCTGCCAACCCGCTTTGCTTGCGCTTCATTCGCTGCAATTTCCTCCATAATGAAATTGCCATGAAGCCAAGCTTCCCGTCAGCGATTCGCCAATTCCTCGAATACCTGCGCATCGAGCGCAATTTTTCCCCGCACACGCTGCGCAACTACCAAATTGATCTCAACGCCTTTGCTCAATTCCTGGCCCATCCAGCATCTTCTGCTGCAAATGCCGATGACAAAAAATCGTTACCGCCCGATTTGCCGCTGCCGGAGGATCATCGCCTCATTCGCGATTTTATGGGCAGGCTATATGTGAGCAAGAACCAGCCCGCCACCATCGCCCGCAAGCTCGCTGCCCTGCGCTCTTTTTACCGTTACGCCTGCCGCGAGGGGTGGACCAAGGAGAACCCTGCCAAACTGGTTTCTCGTCCGCGACAGCCGCAGAAGCTCCCGGACGTGATGACCGCCGAACAAACGAATCTCCTGATCAATACCGTTACCGCTGCCCCCTTGCCCGGCGGCCCGCAGCAGGCGGGGTTGGCTTCTCGCGACCGCCTGATTTTGGAACTGCTTTATGGCTGTGGCTTGCGCGTCAGCGAGCTAGTGGATTTGAACCTGGACCGCATCGACCGCAAAGAAGGTTTACTGCTGGCTCGCGGCAAGGGGAAAAAAGAGCGCACCGTCCCCTTCGGCGAAAAAGCTGCTCAGGCGCTGGATGATTATCTTCCTCTGCGCAACAAAATCCTTCTCGAACATCATGCGGAATCAGGCGCCCTGCTGATTAATTCTCGCGGCGCCCGGCTCACCACCCGTTCCGTGGCGCGCATCGTCAAGCGCTATGCCCTGCTCATTCGCGGCGACGTCACGCTGCACCCGCACTCCCTGCGCCATGCCTTCGCCACGCACCTGCTGGAAGAGGGTGCGGACCTCCGCGCCATCCAGGAACTTCTAGGCCACAGCAGCCTGTCCAGCACCCAGAAATACACCCGCATCTCCATCCGGCAATTAATGGAAGTCTACGACAAGACCCATCCCCGCGCTTGACCCGCATCGTTTCCCGGCGACAAATCCGGCAACTTCGCATATTCTTACCCTGACACCGAGCTTTGCGAGAAGGGTTCTTGAGCGGCATGAATCTTAAACAAGCCATCGACCTCTACCTCAAAACCGTCGGCACCTTCGGCAATCCCATGCCTCTGTCTGCCTTCTCGCTTCCGCCGGACGATCTAGTGAATATGATTGCCGCCTGGGAGGACGACTATCATCTCAACCGTCATTTTGAGCTGCTGCCACCTTCGCCTGCCAGCTCAGAATCCGCCTCGTTCTCCATCAACGGGTCCGCGTACACAGCCATTATTTTCCGGGAGTCGATTCTGGATGTCCTCGCCTGACCCCGCTTCCGTTTCTTTCCGTCCTTACGCCCCTTCCGACTTCAATGTCATATGCCAGTTGGACCGCCTGTGCTTCCCTGTCGGCATCGCCTATCCGCCGGAGGAGATGGCCTTCGGCCTGATCCAACCCGGCGCATTTTGCCTTGTTGCCGAATCATCTGGCCGCGTGGTCGCCTTTTTACTTGCTTGTGTAGAACGCCGACAGCGCGGGCACATCATCACCATCGACATTCATCCCGATTTCCGCCGCTTGGGGCTAGGCGCACGCCTGATGCAGCTTGCTGACGCGCACTTTCGCGAGCATGGCGTTGCGCGCGTGCTTCTGGAAGTCGCCTGCGAAAACACCTCGGCGATCCGTTTTTATGAAAAGCTTGGGTTCACCGAACAACGCGTCCTGCCGAACTACTACCGCACCGGCGCCGACGCCCTGCAAATGAAAAAGCAATTGGATGGATGATGTGATTTTGTCAGGTAGCGCAGCGTTTGCGTTCTTCAAACTCTGCGGCCTGTATTTTGCTTTGATTTTTAGTTATTTCTGAATTTGTTTTGGTAGCCGCGATGAGCGCCTTCCTCATCGCGGGTAGTTGGTTTTTCGCGCAGTCGACCACCGGAAGCCGCGCGCATGCCCGCCACGGAGTGGCCCGAGCCGCGCGCGTTAGCAAGCGGGCAGGTTTTATCCGAGCCGCTCCCTAAACGACATATGGATGTCGTTTAGGGAGCGGCCACGCTCGTCAAGGCTGTCATTCCGAATCCTCGCGAAGCGACGGTGAGGAATCTGCACTTGTGTTTCGTCGGAACTCGAAATCATCAGTGCCGAAAATACTTTGCTTGAGCTTCCTACCTCGCTGCCGCAGGCCGGAGCGCAGCGCACAGCAGATAGGCGCTTTTCTTCGCGGATGGAGTTTTCGGTAGGCACAAGCTGCTCGGTACACTCAAAAACGCGCTGATGTTATGACCTTGTACAACGTATCCATCAACTGCTCATCTCCGTAATAGCTAGCCATCAGGCGGTTTATTTCGAAAAAACAAATGCTTTCGGGACGTCCCGTTGCGCTACTTAACTCAAGACAAACGACTGCTGTAGGGGTTTGAAATTCCTTAATATTCCTAATTTTATAACCACGTGATTCGAACTGACTAGGTGCAAGCACTTTCCAACGCGCTAGTGCTTCTCCATTCGTCATATTTGAATCTCGCCGTTGAGAGATTATGATTAATGGGTAATTTCCCTGCTTTCCAAATAGCGTCACCGGGAGCCGCATTAACGATAGTTTAGATGAATCCCCCCAACTTTTGGGCATGGTTACCCAACCAGTAGGCACTATGAACTCAGCGCCAGCGAATTTTATTTGCCGTGAGTGAGTAAGTCTCCATATGCCAGTATAAAGACCGGGGGCAAAGGTGCTTACCACTGTGATAACTCCAAAAATAATGCAAATTGCATTTCTGCTTTTCTTTGGTAATTTTATTTCCATACTTTGGTCACAAACTAAAATTCTGTGATAGACGGGATGTTCTTCCGAACCGTACAATCTTTTAGTAGTCCAATTATTCAGGTAGCGCAGAGTTTGCGTTCTTCAAACTCTGCGGACTGTATCTGGATTTGGGCACGAAATAAACCATGCTGAATGTGCCTTGCTTGTGAATGCTACCTTGCTGCCGCAGGCCGGAGCGGATCCCGAGGCTTTGCGAAGGGCGCAGCGCAGCTTGATTTTCCCCTGCCCCTGATTTTTCGTTTCAATCTCAAAAGTGCTGAAACCCCTTCACTGGCAACACCGATTCCCCCCCCCCGCTCTCCAGCCAAATCTTGCGCCCGCCAACAATTTCCCCGATCCGCGTCAACGCTACTCCGCCCCAAGCGCGCGGCACCTGCGATGCCTTGCGCGCTGCCACCGTAAACAGCAGTTCCAAATCCTCCCCGCCATGCAACGCGTTTTGCAGCGACGCCCCAGCGGCTCGCGGAATCTTTTCTTCCACCAGCACTGCGCCGACACCGCTTCGTTCGCACAGCCGCGCCAGATCAATCGACAACCCATCGCTTAAATCAATCATCGCCGACGCCAGCCCACGCTCGCGCAGCATTCGCCCAATCTCCAACCTCGGCGCCGGATAAAATTGCGCCGCTTTCCCTCGCCGCAGCCTGTTGAGCGTAGCAGCCGCCCCGCCCAATTTTCCTGTCACCCAAATTTCATCCCCTGCCCGCGCACCGCTGCGCAGAATCGCCTTACCTCGCGGCGCTTCCCCGATGACCATCACGTCCGCAAAAACCCCGCCCGGCGATGCTCCCGTGTCGCCTCCCGCCAACTGCACCCCCGTCGTTTTCGCCAGCGCCAGAAACCCGCGCACGAATTCCTTCGCCCATTTGCCACGAGTTTCCTTCGACAGCGCCAAAGATAAAAATGCCAGTCTCGGTGTTCCGCCCATCGCGGCGATATCACTCAATCCTCGCGCCAGCGCCTTATAGCCTGCCGATTTTGCTGTCTGCCAATCGCGCCGAAAATGAATGTCTTCGAGCAGCATATCCGTAGTAATCAATAAATCGTTTTTTCTCGTCCAGCCAATAACGGCGCAATCATCCCCAATCCCTTCCCGCAGCGACAGCTCCTTTGAAAACCCGGTTGCAGCTTTCCCTGTGCGGGGCTTCGCTTCACTCCGCAGGAACTCCACGAACTGTCTTTCGCTCATCCTCATCACGCTTCGCTATTCCTTCTCGCTTGGCGCGCTGGCGTTCAACCTCTCCGATGTTTCACGATCCCACCGCCATTGCATCACCACGGATTTGCCCACCTGCTCCACTGCCACTCCCTCGATCAATGCCGGCAATTTCTGTTCGATCCCGTCCCCTTCACCCGCCGGAATGCTTTGTATGATTTTCATAAACGTCTTCATTGAGTTTGCGATGCGCTCTGCATCTATATCGTTTTCGCAAACTACCTCCACGCGAAAGTCAATCGCTGTCAACCCGCTATCAGCAGACCCATAGATTCTTCCGCCGCCTCGCAAAACCGCCCGCAGAATCGACATCACCAATGTCGATGGCGCATTGCCGCCCAGCATCTTCTCGGCATCTCCGACCATTTCCACTTCGCTGTTCGCCAGAAAATGCTTTCCTGCATCGGCCTGTGCGAACTCCTGGATCGCCGATTCCGCCTCCGGCTGTTGTCTGCGCCGAATCATCTGCCGGATCGCATCCTCTCCCGCCCCCGCCGTGAACAGCGCCTCGCCATCTTCGTCCATCATCAGTCGAAACGGCCGCACTTTGCCAAACGTGTAGATCGTTTGGCCCAGCTCAATTGATTTCACTGCTCCTTGGCTTTCCAGGTATTCGATGATTTTCTGCCGGTCGAAATCCCCTCTGGCTGCTCCCAGCCAATCAGGGCCTATCTTGGCCAAGGCCACCACGCTCAGGTCGCGCTGGTAGACAAAACCCGTGCCGTTTACAAACTCTTCGTAATCCTTATCGACATCCATCTCCGGCGGTTCGGAAAGCAACCGCCTTACCCCAAGATTCCTCTGCAAGCCTTGCACGTCAGCCGCCACGTATACATCAGCCCCAGGCGGCAACAGTCGCAGCAACTCTCTAGCGCTGTCGGTTGGACGCAACACCACTATCGCCGCCATCGCTGCCAGCGCCGCCGCTCCCGCCAGCAGCCAAATCATCTTGCTGCGATTCGGCTTCGCTGGCTCCGGTTGTTGTTCCTCTATTTCGTTCACGATATTCTCCATGACCCATGGTAAATCAACTTCTGCCGCCCTGGATATTCTGAGGTACCCTTTCTGCCCTATCGATCCTTTCGCCATCCCATTGCCAACAGTTGACAATCCTTGCAAGAATGAGGGTAAAATAAAAGAGGAACCACGCGCTTTTGAATGTTTCAACGGATACGGTCAACAGCGGCGGGCATTTGCAAATCAGGTTCAATCTAGGAGGATGACGTGGGAATCACTTTAAGCCCTATAGCAGTCAGCAAAGTAAAAGAGATCATACAGCAGCAGGAGCCTGCTCCTGCCGGCTTGCGAATCGGTGTTGTGGGTGGCGGCTGTTCCGGCTTTTCCTATTCGATGTTGTTTGAATCCAACAGCCAGGACGACATGGGCATGGATAAGGTCTTCGATTTTGACGGCCTGAAGGTCTATGTGGATCAGGCCAGCCTGCTTTATCTGGATAACGTGCAGGTCGATTACATTGAGTCATTGGAAGGCTCTGGATTCAAGTTTTCCAACCCCAACGTAAAGAGCACCTGCGGCTGCGGCAGCTCTTTCAGCGTCTAACCGTTCGCGCGGCGAACTGTTCTGGTCCTTCATTCCGACCCTGCGCCTGTCCTGCTTGTCCTGAGCGAAGTCGAAGGGAGCTTGTCGAAGAGGTGGAATCTGCGTTTTATCCACCCCGCCTGATTAGTATGCGGATTCTCCCCTCGCCTGCCCTATTTTGAAGAGGCGCACCTGGGGTTGCCCTTCGCCGGAAAACCCATTTGAGGCTGGCATGCCCCTGGATCAATACAACCGCGAAATCGATTATCTTCGCATCTCTCTCACCGACAATTGCAACCTGCGTTGCGTTTATTGCATGCCCATCAACGGGCTGAAGTTTCTCCCGCCGGAACACCTGCTCACTCCTGCCGAAATCGCCGCGGTCGCGCGTGCCGCTGTTTCTGTCGGCTTTCGTAAATTCCGCTTCACGGGCGGCGAGCCGACACTGCGCCAGGATTTGATCGACATCGTCAGCCGCATCAGTGCCATCGATGGCGTCGGGGACCTGGCCATGACCACCAACGGTATTCTGCTGCCCGAACTGGCCCGCCCATTGGCAGCTGCCGGCCTGCGCCGCGTGAATATTCACCTGGACTCCCTGCACCCCGAGCGCCTCAGCCGCATCATGCGCTGGGGAAGAGTCGAACAAATCTGGAAAGGCATTGAAGCCGCAGAAAGTGCGGGCCTCACTCCCATCAAGTTGAATGCCGTCATCGCCGCCGGCTACAATGACCATGATGTCGTCGAGCTGGCCGCGCTCACCATCCAGCGCGACTGGCATTTCCGGTTCGTTGAGATGATGCCGTTCGGCAACGGCGAGTGTTCCACTGTCGCCCGCGATCAGTACATTTCCAATCTTGAAATCCGCCAACGCATCGAGCAGCGCCTGGGTCCATTGTCCCCTCTTCCCGGCGATCCCTCCGACGAGTCGCAAAACTTCCGCCTTCCCGGCGCTCGCGGCGTGGTCGGCTTCATCAGCCCCGTCTCGGAACCCTACTGCGATCACTGCAACCGTATGCGCCTCACCGCCGACGGCAAATTTCATCTCTGCCTGCTCAACGACGATGAGATGGATATCAAGCGCCAGCTCCGCGAGCACGGCCCCGATGCTGTCCGCGAAATCCTGCGCAAAGCCGTCCACTTCAAGCCCGTCGGCCACCGCTTGAGTGAAGGCCACTTCACCCGCAACCGCAGCATGTTCCAAATCGGCGGCTAACGCATTTTCACAATTAACATAAAGTAACCCGCCACTTCGCGATGCTGTCATCCCGAGCTTGCCGAGGGATCTGCTTTTCGCCGCAATGAATTAATCAGAGCCGCGCACGTTAGGGAGGGGGCAAGTTTGGTAGCCGCGGTGAGTGTTTTCCTCACCGCGGGCTTTTTTGTTTGCAATTTCGTGCTTTGAATTTGTTTAGGATTTTGTGCTTAGGATTTAGGATTTTCATTTTTTCTTCTGAGCGAAACTGCAATGTCCTTGCTGCTCTAAAATCCACGCTCCGTTTGCCCTCTCCCCCACCCCCTGCTACTATTTGAACTTGTATGCCCCTGCCCGTCGCACTCACCATTGCTGGCTCCGACCCTTCAGGCGGCGCGGGCATCCAAGCTGACCTCAAAACCTTTCACCAGTTCGGTGTTTACGGCATGAGCGTCATCACGCTGCTGACTGTGCAGAACACCTGCAACGTCACCCGCGTCGAGCACGTCTCGCCGGACCTGGTCCTCGCGCAACTTGATGCCGTCCTCGACGACATCCCTCCGCAGGCCGCCAAGACCGGCGCTCTCGGCTCGCGCGAAATCATTGAAGCCGTTGCCGCGCGCGCTGCCGAGTTCCCTTTCCCGCTGGTCGTCGATCCGGTCATGATCAGCAAGCACGGCGCGCCCTTGCTCAATGACGAAGCCCGTTCCGCTCTAGTAAAATATCTCTTGCCCCACGCCCTGTTGCTCACACCCAATCTTCACGAAGCCATGGCCCTGGCCCGCATGGAATATAGTGGCGCATCCTCCATCGAAACCGCCGCCCGCGCCATCGCCGATCTCGGCCCCCGCGCTGTGCTCATCAAGGGCGGCCACCTGGAAGACGAAGCCTCCGACGTTTTATTCCTGTCCGGCGAATTCCATCTCTTCACCGCCCCGCGCACCGACACACCGCATACCCACGGCACCGGCTGCACCTTTTCTGCTGCCATCACCGCATCACTCGCCCAGGGTGATGACCTGCTCACCGCCATCCAATCCGCCAAACGCTTCATCAGCAAAGCCATTGAAACCAACCCCGGCCTCGGTCACGGCTTCGGACCCGTCAACCACTTCGCCAAATTGTAGAGTTTTTATTCCAACTCGCGCGCATAAGCAAGCCGGTTTGGTAGCCACGGTGAGCGCTTTCCTCGCCGTGGGCTTTTATTTCGAGCCGCGATATTGAACGACATATAGATGTCGTTCAGGAAGCGCCCACTCTCGTTAAGGCTGTCATTCCGAGCGAGCGTAGCGAGTCGAGGAATCTGCTTTTTGTGTTGCCGACCCGCGCACTAGGAAGCAGTTAGCTTTGGTACCCACGGCACGAACTTTGTGCCGTGGGTATTTTCCGAGCCGCGACTGGCCAGCCCTAAGCTTATCGAAGGGTGGGCTTATTTTCGTTTTGGATTTTGTGCTTTGAATTTTGAACTTGTTTAGGATTTGGTGCTTAGTATTTTGGATTTACTTTCCTTCGCCAGCCACAGTCTGTTACTTCTTCTCCGGCGGCACGTAATCCGGCGGCGGCTTCAACCCTTCGCCGAAGAAATACGCTTCCATCTGCTGGCGGACAAATTTCTGCGCCTCGCGGTCGGCCAGGTTCAGGCGGTACTCGTTCATTATCATCTTGAGCTGCTCCACCCACTGCCGCCAGGCGTCCTCCGACACGTTCTCGTAGATGCGCTGGCCCAGTTCGTTCGTGAACGGCGGCTCCGCCAGCCCCGGCAGCATTTTCCCCAGCTTCACGCATTTCACCATCCGTTGTGCCATCCGCTTGTCTCCTTGTGTTGTTGAATTTCAGCCTAAGGGTATTCTCTATTGCTTGTCAACAAGGTATAGTATTTCTGCTAGGCGGCGGGGCACGATATTTGCCCTTGGATAACCCTCACATACTGGAGACCGACCGTGAAAATCGCTATCACCGGCGCCAGCGGATTCATTGGCTCATCTTTGATTCCCTCGCTCATCACATCCGGCCATGAGGTTCACCCCATGGTCCGCTCGCAGCAGAAATCCACCGCCGGCACGATCTTCTGGAACCCCGACACGGCTTACGTCAACACTCCCGCATTGGAGGGCATCAACGCCGTCATCCATCTTTCCGGCGAGCCGATTACTGGCCGCTGGAATCCCGCTAAAAAAGATCGCATTCGCAATAGCCGCGTTCGCGGCACGCGCCTCCTCTCCGAGGCTCTCTGCCAGGCGCGCAAGCCTCCTCAATTGCTGATCTCCGCCTCCGCCATCGGTTACTATGGCGACCGCGACGACCATTGGCTCACCGAAAACAGCGACCCGGGCGCCGGATTTTTAGCCGACACCTGCGTGGAGTGGGAGCTTGCCACCGAGGCGGCCCAGCGTCACAACATCCGCGTCGTTATGTTGAGAATGGGCCTCATTCTCAGCACCAAAGGCGGCGCTCTGGCTCAAATGCTTCCTCCCTTCAAGATGGGCGTTGGCGGCAAGCTGGGGTCGGGCAAACAATACATGAGCTGGATCGTCCTTGACGATCTCATCGCCATCGTTCATCATCTGCTGGCCACGGAAACCATTGCCGGCCCCGTCAATGCCGTTTCCCCCAACCCGGTCACCAATAGAGAATTCACCAAAACGCTGGCCAAAGTCCTCGGTCGTCCGGCTATCTTTCCCGTCCCTGCATTTGCTGTGCGCCTGATGTTTGGTCAAATGGGCGATGAAGTTGTGCTCGCTGGCGCGCGCATCAAGCCCGACCGCCTGCTCCATTCCGGCTTCCACTTCCACTTCGCCGAACTTGAACCCGGCCTGCGCCATCTCTTGCCTGCTTGATCGCCCATTTCGGTGGCGGTGCAGTTTCATATTAGGTAACTAGTATTTGGAAACTAAGTTGTGTCATGCTATCAGCATGGGCAGCAAGGATCACCAAAAACGAGAAATCAGGAAGCCAAAAAAGAAGGAGCCTAAACTCCTCAGCCCGGCCAAAAGCGCTCCGCCACGCGAAGACTACAACAAAGCTGCTTTCCGCGCCGTTCAGGAGACTTTTCGAAAAGCCGAGTCTTAAGACTCATTCTTCCCTACATCTCCCTGAAACCCGCAGTCTGACAATTTCGTAAACCCTTGGCATCGTCGTAGGATCCTCTAATTCTGATCCTGCCTGGAATACTGTTTTACAGCTTCAAACTGTGATGTATACTGTCCCAACGATAGGTACAAAAGGTCGGGCGGGTCAGCAAGCATTCCTACGGCGCGTTTCGGAACAGTCGTGTTTCGGTCGGCGATGGACAGCCCAACCTGTTGGCGGATTAATCTAACAACGAGCGGAAGCCTCGCAGCAGAAGCTCAAAAGGAGAAACTATGAGCAAGGTGCGCGTATTGGTGGGTACACGCAAGGGCGGTTTTATTCTCTCTTCGGATGGTAAGCGCGAAAAATGGGATGTCAGCGGCCCCCTCTTCGGTGGATGGGAAATCTACCACGTCAAGGGTTCTCCCGCCGATCCGGATCGGATATATATGTCGCAGACTAGCGGTTGGTTCGGGCAGATTATTCAACGCTCCGATGACGGCGGAAAAACATGGCACCAGCCGGGCACACCACCCGGAGAAGCGACCACTACGCCCGACGGCATGCCCAAAGCCGAGAGCAACAAGTTCGTTTACGATACCTCTCCTGAAAGCGGCAAGCCGCTCACCACTCACCAATGGTATGACGGCACGCAACACCCCTGGGAGTTCAAGCGCGTCTGGCATCTGGAACCATCACTCACCGACCCTGACACGGTCTACGCCGGAGTGGAGGACGCCGCGTTGTTTCGCTCCACCGATGGTGGCAGGAATTGGCACGAGCTAGCCGGCCTGCGCGGCCATGGTACTGGACCTCAGTGGCAACCGGGTGCGGGCGGCATGTGTCTGCACACGATCCTTTTGGACCCGGGCAATCCGGGCCGGATTTACGTTGCCATCTCGGCAGCGGGCGCGTTCCGCACCGACGACGCAGGCCAATCGTGGCGGCCGATCAACCGCGGTTTGAAGTCGCAATATATCCCCGACCCCGACGCCGAAATCGGCCATTGCGTTCATCGCATTGCCATGCACGGTTCGAAACCGAATGTACTATTCATGCAGAAGCACTGGGACGTGATGCGCAGTGACAATGCGGGCGACTCGTGGCACGAGGTCAGCGGCAACCTGCCCACCGATTTTGGTTTCGTAATCGACGTTCACGCCCATGAGCCGGAAACGATCTACGTCGTGCCCATCAAGAGCGATGGGGAGCATTACACGCATGAAGGGAAGCTGCGCGTCTTCCGCAGCCGCACGGGCGGCAACGAGTGGGAGCCGCTCACCAAAGGCCTGCCGCAACAGAACTGTTACGTCAACGTGCTGCGCGATGCGATGGCCGTCGATTCGCTCGACCCCTGCGGTGTGTACTTTGGAACCACCGGAGGTCAGGTCTACGCCTCGGCCGATTCCGGTGACAGTTGGGCCCCCATCGTCCGCGATCTTCCGGCTGTGCTTTCCGTCGAGGTTCAGGCGCTGCCATGATCCGCGTCGTGCTGCCGCCGCACCTGCGCGCACTCGCAAACATCAGCGGAGATGTCGAACTCCACGTCGATCCTCCGGTAACACAATGCTCGGTGCTCGACGCTCTCGAAGCCCGTTATCCCATGCTGCGCGGCACCATCCGCGACGCCGTCACCAAACAGCGGCGGCCTTTCCTGCGCTTCTTCGCCTGCGAGCAGGACCTCAGCCACGAGCCTCCCGATGCCACTCTGCCCGCTGCAGTCGCATCGGGTGCCGAGCCTTACTTCATCATCGGAGCCATCGCCGGCGGCTAGAAGTTGCCCCCCCGGAGGGAGCGACAGAAATCACTCTCCTTTACTCACTACATATCAATTGTATAAATGCCCAAGGTGGCGGGGTTGAAGTAGGGACAGGCATTCCTGCCTGTCCGCTTTTCTGTCTGGCAAGTCAATCTTGACCGCTCTTGGCAGTTACGCGCCCCCTGCCCGAAAGCTCAATCTGTCCCACCCCCCATGTCTCATCCCTTTGCCGCACCCTCCCGCCGGTGGTAAGATTGAGCATTGAACTGAAATTACCTTTCATCTCATGAAACCAACCACATTCTTCTTTCGTATATGTTTGATAGGGTCCTATTAACCATGACTTTTTTTCTCATGCGTTCCGCCCCTTGCAAATTTCCGTGCCGGAGGAATCTATGCCGTTTCCAATGCCATATTCAATAAAGTCGCTGCGCGCTAATCTGCTTCGCACCTTTGCGGTCTGCCTCGCCGCAGCCACCGCTGCGTTGCCTGCCGCCGCTCAGACTACGCAGGCCTCGCCGGATCTCCTGCGCGATTACTCCCGCGGCCCGTCGCTGTTCCGCTCCTATCAGGAGCAGCCCGTCCCGCCCATGGTGCTTGAGAACTCCACGCGTCTCCGCGATCTTGTGCGCGATGGCAAACTGGAACTTTCGCTCGCCGACGCTTTGGCTTTGGCCATTGAGAACAATCTGGACATCGCCGTGCAACGTTACCTCCGCCCCATGGCTCAAGCCGACGTTCTGCGCGCCAAGTCTGGACAAGCTGCTCGTGGAATCTCTGGCGCTTCGGTGCCGGGCGGTCTCAGCGCCGGGGCTATCGGAGCGGGCATCACGGACTCCTCCGGCGCCGGCGGCACAGGTTCCGCCGGAGGCATCACCGGCGGCGGTGGTGCGGTCAACATCGGCCAGGTCGGAGCCTT
Source organism: Acidobacteria bacterium RIFCSPLOWO2_12_FULL_54_10 (assembly GCA_001767075.1). Classification (GTDB taxonomy): domain Bacteria; phylum Acidobacteriota; class Terriglobia; order 2-12-FULL-54-10; family 2-12-FULL-54-10; genus 2-12-FULL-54-10. Next base: position 35,918 of record MEKX01000139.1, read on the forward strand.
CGATCCTTCCATGAGTTTCGGTTTTAGCTGGGATCGTGCTTCCTCTCCGCTAAATTCTCAGGTGGTCGCCGGAGTCCCCTCGGTCACCACTTATGCCACGGCCTATTCCGCCAGCTACGCCCAGCTTTTCCCCACGGGCACCAGCTACTTCCTGGCGCTTTCCGGTCTTCGCTCCAGTTCCTCGCAGCAGAATCTTCTCTTCAACCCTGCCGTGGTCACCCGCTTTTCCGTCGGCTTCAACCAGCCGCTCCTGAACGGCTTTGGTCGCCTGCCCAACGAACGGTTTCTTCTGGTCTCGCAGAACAACCTGCGCATTTCCGATGAGATTTTTCGCCAGCAGGTCGTCACCTCCGTCGTCGCCGTCACCAATGCCTATTGGGACCTCGCCGCCTTCCAGGAAAATGTCCGCGTTGCCGAGCAGTCGCTTTCCGTCGCGCAAAAACTTTATCAGGACAATAAAAAGCAGGCTGAGATCGGCACTCTCGCGCCGCTCGATGTCGTTGCCGCCGAGGCCGAAGTCGCCGCCCGCGAGCGCGATCTGGTGGTCGCTCAAACCAATCTGCAAATTCAGGAGACGCGCCTCAAGAATCTTCTCTCGCGCCGCACTGAGCCGGAGATGGACAATGCTCGTGTCGTGCTCACCGACCGCCTGCCCGAGCCTCGCGACGCCGACATCCCCGCTCTGGATGCCGCCCTGACTTCAGCTTTCAACAACCGCCCGGACCTTCGCCAAACCGAAGGCAACCTCCAGAACCAGGCCATCTCTCTTCGCTTCACCAAGAACAGTCTGCTGCCCAGCGGCAGCATTTTTGGCCTTTACTCCGGCTCCGGCTTGGACGGCAATCAGCTAGTGGGTGGCGTCCCCGTAACCAGCGGCGGCACTGGCGATTCTTTCTCTAAAACCTTCGCCGGAGACTTCCCGGAATATGCTGGCGGCTTGAGCCTCAGCCTGCCTTTACGCAACCGCGCGGCGCAGGCCGACAACCTCCGCGCCCAACTCGAAGGCAGCCAAATGGAAATCTCTCTCCAGCGCGCTCGCAATCAGGTCGCCCTGGAAGTCCGCCAGGCTCTGGTCGCACTCGCCCAGGGCAAGGCCCAAGTCGAAGCCGCGCACCAAGCCGTGCGCCTCGGTCAGCAAACCCTTGATGCCGAGCAGAAGAAGCTCGAAGCTGGCATCTCCACCCCTTACCAAGTCGTGCTTCGCCAGCGCGATCTTTTTACCAGCCAGCGCGCGGAAGTCCAATCCGTCGTCAACTACGCCAAGAGCCTTGTTGAAATCGGCCGCGCAACCGGCACCACGCTCAACCGCAACGGCATTGAAATGTCTGATGCTTGGACCGGCTCGCTCTCGCGCCTCCCCAATCCGCCCGTCAGCGTTCAAGGCTTCACCACTCAGCCTGAGGCTACCCGGTGACCTGTCTTCCGTCATCCATACGCAGAGGGCATTGCCTCTGCCGTCGCGCTGCGTTGCTTCTGGCCCTGCTTGCGATTATCCCCTCGCTCCGCGCCCAAACTCCTGGCGCGTTTGTTTCCGACTACAGCCAGGGCCAAGAGGCGTTTCCTCGTTTTTACAAGCCTTATATCTCGCAGCCCGTCGCGCCGCCGGATTTGTCCAACTCCGCGCGCATTTCGCAGTTGATCCGCGACGGCAAGTTGCAGCTTTCCCTGCGTGACCTGTTGGCCATCGTACTCGAAAACAACCTCGACGTGGATTCCGCCCGCTATGAGGTCTTGATGGCGGACACCGACATTCTCCGCGCCAAGTCCGGCCAAGCGCCTCGCGGCACCGCCAACATCCGCGTTCCCAGCGGCCTCTTTGCCGGCGCCATCGGCGCGGGCGTCAGCGGCACGGGCGGTGGCGGCGGCGCAGGAGCCGGGGGTGGCGGCAGTTCCATCACCGGCAGCGCGCGCCAGATCTCGGTCGGCGCTCGCGGCAGTTACGACCCGTCCCTGCGCGTCAATTTCAGCATGGACAACTCCACCAGCCCATTGAATTCCATCCGCGTCGCCGGAATTCCTGTGGTCACCACGCACACCACCGCGATGCAGTTGTCCTACTCCCAGGCGTTCACCTCCGGCTCGAGCTTCAGCCTGAGCTTCACCAACCAGCGCCAAAGCTCCACGCAGCGCTCGCTGCTCTTCAACCCGGACCTTTCCTCGCGCTACAACTTTTCGATCCACCAGAATCTGCTGGCTGGCTTCGGCTTCTCCGTCAACCGCCGTTTCCTGCGCGTCGCCGAGCGCAACCGCCAGCTCGCCCGCGATGTTTTCCACCAGCAGGCCATCCAGGCGCTCTCACAGGCTCAGAATTTGTATTGGGATTTGGTGGCCGCCCGTGACCGCGTCCGCGCCGCCGAGCAAGGCCTGACCGTTGCCGAGCAACTGCTCCGGGACAACCGCAAGCGCGCCGAGCTGGGCGCATTGGCTCCGCTCGATGTCGTCGCCGCCGAAGCCGAGGTCGCCGCCCGACAGCGCGATCTGGTCATCGAGCAAACCAACAGCCAGCTTGCCGAGTTGCGCCTCAAGAACGCCATCAGCCGCCAGGTCGATGATGCCATCGGCAACGCCGCCATTGAGACTACCGAAGCCCTCCCCGATCCCCAGGCCTCAGAAATGCCTGCGCTCGATGAGGCCATCACCCAGGCCCTGCGCAATCGCCCGGAAATGGTTTTGAGCGAAGGGCGCGTTCTCAATCAGGAGATCGCGGTCGAGTTCACCAAGGACCGACTGCGGCCCACTCTGGGCATCTTTGGAGTGCTCGCCGGAGCCGGTCGCTCTGGTGCGTTGCCCACATCGGTTCGCCAACTGGGAGGCTTTGATTTCCCGGAATATGCGTTCGGCTTTTCGCTGTCGGTCCCGGTCTTCAACCGCGCCGCCCAGGCCGACCATACGCGCTCGCGCCTCGATCTCCGCCAAGCTGAAACCGCCGTCCAGCAGACCCGCAATCAGATTCAAACCGAGGTCCGCACCGCCGTCATTGGCCTGTTGCAGACCCGCGCACAAGTCGCATCTGCCGATAAAGCGGTGGACAAAACCCGCCAGACCCTCGACGCCGAGCAGAAGCGCCTCGACGCCGGTGTCTCCACGTCCTATAGCGTTATCCAAATCCAGCGCGATCTCATCACCGCCGAGGCCGCCGCCGTCGAAGCCCGCGCCGCCTTCGCCCGCGCCCGCGTCGAATACGACCGCGCCACCGGCGCCACCCTCACCAACAACCAACTCTCCCTCGACTCCGCCCTCACCGGTCGCTAATCTACCCGCTCCCCACGCTCCGCCTCACCAACAGTTCACGTGGTCCGATTGTCATCCCGAGCTTGTCGAGGGATCTGCACTTGTTTTCCGAGCCGCGCACGATAGCAAGCGGTCGATTTTGCTTTTCATTGCTGCGATCTTGACGGAGCAGACAGGTTTGGTAGCCACGGTGAGCGCTTTCCTCATCGTGAGTAGTTGTGTTTGTATTTTGATTCCGAGCCGCGCACGTCAGCAAGCGGGCAGGTTTGGTTTGATCCAAGCCGCGACAGTAATGGAGCGCCCACCCAGGTTGCAAATGAGTGTTTCGCGCCATAATCAGTATTTGTAGGTTCCTAACCCGAGCCGCGCCCGGACAGCCCTGGTTTACCAGGGCAAGGGAGCGGTTGATGTTCGTAGCCTCTGCCCGAACTCTTTACCGTAAGCTTTTTTGTCGTCATCCCGAGCGAGCGCAGCGAGGAATCTGTTTTTGTGTTTCCGAGCCGCGCGCGCCAGTAAGCGGTCAGCTTTGGGTAGCGCAGAGTTTGCCGACCGCAAACTCTGCGGTTTGTTTTCTATTTTGATTATTGTATATTGCAAGGGTGATTTTGGTAGCCTCGGCGCGCACTTTGTGCCGTGGCTCTTGATCTTGGTAGCCGCGGAGAGTGCCTTCCTCGCCGCGGGTAGTTGTAT
>MEKX01000140.1:0-4233 GCA_001767075.1 Acidobacteria bacterium RIFCSPLOWO2_12_FULL_54_10
CGGCTTCCAGGATCACACCCGTTTTCGACAATAAAGCGGAGACTTTGACCTGGGTTGCATTGGGATGAGCACGAAGTAATGCAGGGGTCAGCTCTTGAAGCCCTTGCCAAAGTTTAGATTCATCTTCACCAGATAGCCATTGTGTGGTTCCGGAATGGACGTTTCCAACGAGAGAGGGCAATTCTTCTTGTGTCCGCTCCAAAACTGCATCCGGTCCTGCAACGCGCACCAGAAGCGAGAAAGGGCTACTTAATAATTTGCCCTGCGGAACAAAGGCGCTTGCTGCCGCATCCAGCATTTCCATTGCCTGAGGGGTATAAACGGAGTGCAATATGCGGTCGCGGGCTTGCACCGCAGAGGTTAAGTCAGGAAATCCTTTCACCAGCGTGATGCTCGCAGGAGGGACAGGAAAGAGACGGAATGTAATATCTGAAATGATTGCAAGAGACCCTGAGGAACCGATCAGGAGTTTTGAGAGATCGTATCCGGCTACGTTTTTAACGACCTTTCCGCCGCATTTGGCGAGTTTGCCCTCCGCCGTAACAAAATGTATGCCCAGTACCATGTCGCGTGCCGTGCCATACGCCAATCGGCGGGGACCGCTTGAATTCGTCGCAATAATCCCGCCTAGCGTTGACTCCGTGGCGAAAGGCACATCCAGCGGAAGCATCTGACCTTGCGCACGCGCTGCTGACTCCAGTGCATGAAACGGCAGGCCTGCTTCAACCGAGATGGTTAAATCGGCTGGCTGATAATCCGTAATTCGGTTCATTCGCCGGAGCGAAATAACGAGATCAGCCGCTTGCGGCACGCCTCCCATTCGCTGCTTTGTAAAACCTCCTGCGGGTATCACGCATAATCGCTCCGCAAGAGCCAGTCGCACCAATTCACAAATTTCTTCCCGGCTAGCTGGATAAGCTATCGCTTGAGGTGATGGCCCATCCCAACCACGCGCGGTAAGCTCTCCTATATCAAGGGCTAGGTTATCCTCCCCCACGATACGAGCAGCGTGCTGGGTCCAGGCTTGTCGAACCGTGGAATGCATCTAACTCGCTCCTTGCTGGGTAATTCTGATTTCGCCGCAGCCCTTAGAAGTGGGGAAAATCTTGGAAGGGTTCAATCGGCCCTCGCGGTTGAACACCGCTTTCAATTTCCCCATCACAGTTAAATCATCTTCCGTGAACAGCAGGGGCATCAATTCATTCTTCTCCATTCCGATACCGTGCTCCCCGGTTAGGGAACCACCGATCGATACGCAAAACGATAGAATTTCGGAGCCGGCTTTGACCACGCGCTTGAATTGATCGGGATCGCGGGCATCAAAAAGAATGAGAGGGTGCAGATTACCGTCCCCTGCATGGAATACATTCGCGATCTTGAGCCCTACGCGGTCACTGACCTGTTGAATAAAGCGAAGCGTTTCCGGGATACGGCTGCGCGGTATGACGCCGTCTTGCACATAGAAATTCGGCGCGATCCTGCCCATGGCTCCAAACGCGTTCTTGCGTCCAGCCCAAAGCAGCTGTCGTTCGCGTTCTGATTGCGCGATACGCACTTCCCTTGCGCGATTTCGGCGGCACACATCACCGATTTGCGTAGCCTGTGATTCCACCGCTTCTCGCAATCCCTCCAGCTCAATGAGCAGCACAGCCGCCGCGTCACACGGATAACCCGCTCGCGTGGCTTTCTCAACCGCCTGGAGTGTAAGCTGATCCATCATTTCCAGCGCCGCCGGTGTGATGGCGCGCGCCGTTATTTCCGCCACCGTTTCGGAAGCGTCATCCACTTTTTCAAAAATGGCCAGGATCGTCTTGACCGCTTCCGGCAATCGCGTTAATCGCACAATGATCTCTGTAACAATTCCGAGCGTCCCTTCCGAGCCAACTATAATTCCGGTCAGGTCATAACCAGGCGTATCCGCTGTTTTTCCGCCTGTATGAATTACCTCACCGCTAGGCAGCACAGCCTCCAGGCCAAGAACATGATTGGTTGTGACTCCGTAGGCCAGGGTATGCGGTCCGCCGGAATTTTCCGCAACATTACCGCCGATGGTGCAGGCTTTCTGACTGGAAGGATCCGGCACAAAGTAATAACCTCGTGAAGAAACCGCTTGCGACAAATCCAGGTTGACAACTCCCGGCTGCACTACGGCGAGCCGGTTGTCGAGATCGATTTCGAGGATTTTCTTCATGCGGGAAAACCCCAGAATTAATCCGCCCTCTACAGCAACAGCTCCTCCGCTCAGACCCGTTCCCGCTCCTCGTGCGACGATGGGTAGACCTTGCTCCTTAGCCCATTTCACTAAGGCGATGACCTGTCCCGTAGTCTGCGGAAACACCACGGCTTTGGGTAACGCTCGATCCACGGAGCCGTCATACTCATACAGCATGAGGTCTTCAGGAGCAACCAATACGGCTCCTGGGCCTGCGATTTGTTCCAATTCATTGGCCAAATTCGATGCCATAAGATCGTTAATGCCTGCCTTAGAATGCGCTGAAGGAATCACACCGCACTGCCTATGTTATAATCCAACTTTTGATAATTAGGATGGAAATACTTGCCGGACCGGAATCAATCATGGCAAGTTGAACGTTTGCTCAGGTTAAATCTACAGTATAACGGCCAAATACACATTACATAGTCGCGTTACGGTTCGTTAATTTATTTATCAACATAGATATTAGCATTGGAGCTTTCCTTATCCATCCTCGTACACGACCTAGCGCTGCATGTATAGCGATTGCAGGCTGCTGCAGGATCGTAAGTTAATACCGACTGAGGATCCGTTAGCAACCTGTAATTAAGCTTTTTTCTGTAGCAGATTTATACATGATCAGGAGGAATTATTCATGTCACAAAAAGGAAATTACTATGTGGCTGTCATCGGGGGTGCCGTCGCTGGATCGGTGGCGGCGGAAATTTTGGCCGATCACGGCATCCGAGTGGCTGTCATAGAACAAAATAAACGACCCTACGGCAAGATCGAGGACGGTCTGCCCCGCTGGCATGTCGAACAGAGGAAAAAAGAATATGAGCTAATCGCGGGACGATTGAATAAACCCGGAATTTCCTTTGTTCCTTGCACCAAACTAGGCAGCGACATCAGCTTCGAAGAACTCACGCAACAGTGGGGATTCACCGCCGTCATCCTGGCCAATGGCGCCTGGCGTGACCGATCCGTGGGCGTGGATGGCTCTGACGAATTTATCAACAAGGGGCTTGTGTATCAGAATCCATTCATCTATTGGTACAACCACAAGAATGAAATGACCTATGATGGGCCTCGTTACGAAGCTCCCGATGAAGCGCTCGTGCTCGGCGGCGGACTGGCCTCCATCGACGTTGTGAAGGTTTTGCAGCTTGAAAACTACGAAAAAGCGCTGCGTGCCCGCGGAATTCATGCGCATATGCATGATCTTGAAAAAAAGGGTATCGCGGTTTTCTGTAAATCGCAGGGAATTGATCCGCTGTCATTAGGAGTAAAAGGCTGTCTTCTCATTTACCGGCGGCGAATTCAGGATATGCCGCTGGCGCAGCCTCCAGAGAAGGCCACTCCGGAACAAATCGCCAAAACCGAATCCGTCCGGTTGAAAGTATTGAAACTGGCCCAGGAAAAATTCCTGTTCCGTTTCCAGGATCGCCGCATTACTCAGGGGATGATCGTTGAGAATGGGCGACTGGTGGGATTGAAAGTATCTGAAACGTTGGTTGAAGGCCGTAAAGCAACGGCAATTCCCGGCACGGAACATGAACTCCGCGCACCGTTAATCATTTCTTCAATCGGCTCCATTCCGGAATTCATTCCTGGCGTCATAATGAAGGGTGAATATTACGATTACAAGGATTGGGACATGGGCCAGTATGCTCATTCGGAAAGGGTGTTCGGAGTAGGAAACGTGGTGACCGGCCAGGGCAACATCCGTTTATCGATGGTCCATAGCCAGCATGTCGCGAATCGTCTGATCCAGGAATACATCGGCGTCGGCGAAGATGGCAGCCGCGACTTGTCCGGCTTCACTGCCGCCGCAGAGGCCCGTGGCACCGCTCAGGCAACAGCAGTGAAGGAGAAGATCAAAGCCCTGCCCGCGCTGACGAACGAGCAAATGAAACAAATCGACTCACGCGTGCGCGAACGCCAGATGAAAGTCGGTTATTCCAGCGATTACAATTCCTGGATCGCCAAAGTCACGCCCCCAGACCTCGAATAACTTTGCATAAGTTAGTCAGTATTTT
>MEKX01000140.1:4249-30412 GCA_001767075.1 Acidobacteria bacterium RIFCSPLOWO2_12_FULL_54_10
CTCCGAAATCTACACGCGCAATAAAGTGAAATCCTGTGAAAGTCTGGGAATTTTCAGCGAGCGGCAGATTCTGTCGGAATCGGTCACAACTGAAGAACTCCTCTCCCGAATTGATGAGTTAAACCAACGCGACGATATAGACGGAATTTTGGTGCAGCTTCCCTTACCCTCTCAGATCGACACAAAAAAAGTGCTTCTGGCCGTAGACCCGCGCAAGGATGTCGACGGCTTCCATCCGGTGAATCTCGGCAACCTGCTTTCGCAGCGCCCAGGTCTGGTTCCTTGCACTCCCGCAGGAATCATGGAAATTCTGAAACGTAGCGGCATTCCCGTTGAAGGACAGCGGGCCGTGGTGATTGGTCGAAGCGACATTGTCGGTAAGCCAATCGCGATGCTTTTGATGCATAAGAACGCAACCGTAACCATTTGCCATTCACGCACCAAAGATTTGCCGGGCGTTTGCCGCGAAGCGGACATTCTTGTTGCGGCGCTCGGCAAACCTGGCATGGTGACAGCCGATTACGTAAAGCCAGGAGCTGCGGTGATTGATGTCGGCATCAGCCAGTTGACGGTTCGCGCCGACGTGGAACGCTACTTTCCAGGCAACGCAAAACGGATGGAAGAGTTTGAGAAGAAGGGATCGACGCTGATCGGCGATGTAGATCCTGCTTCCGTTTATCCGGTTGCAGGGGCCATTACTCCCGTTCCCGGCGGTGTCGGTCCATTGACCATCGCCATGCTGATGGTGAACACAGTTCGCGCTGCCCGCTTGCGGCGTATGCCGTAATGGGATACTGGTTTAATTTGTTGTTTGAGCATGCTCGAGCGTTGCTGGGAATAGCCGTTTTTCAAATACATGCAGTGTTAGTTCCAAACGACCTGTCACGCCCAGTTTGTGGAAAATAGCAGAGAGGTGATTCTTCACGGTCTTCTCGCTGATGAACAGTTTATCGGCAATGTCTTGGTTTTTACATCCTTGCACAACCAGCTGAACAACCTCCATCTCCCTTTGGGAAAGCTTCGATTTGTCATCTGCATTGCGTGAAGTTTGCTGACTTCCGAGTGCTGAAAGTACAGCTTCCGTTAGTCGGCCGTTCAGCCATATTTCGCCTTCGTGAATTTTCTGAAGACATTTAAGGAAAAGCCCTGCGGCAATCTGCTTCGGAATAAAGCCGCGAGCCCCTAGTCGAAATGCTTCGACGATATCTTCTTTCTGTTCCACGCTCGCCATCGTGATCGTTTTGGTATTTGGGCTAAGAGCCGCTAACTCACCCACCAAGGATAAGCTAGCTTGTCCTGGTAGAGTCAGTTCCAGGATCAGCAAATCCGGTTTTATTCTGGTAATTATCGAACGGGCTTGTTCCGCGGAACTGTCATGCCCAACCACAGTAAAACCTTTTTGGGTCCCTAAAAAAGCTACAATGCTTTCCCGCATCAATAAATGGTCGTCCAAAACGTACACGCGAATGGGTGACGGTATCATCGGTTCTAACTAATGGGGTGAATTATATCATGTGAAATGAACTGCTTGTAAAGGACCTAAATCAATCTTCCAATGGAAAGATAACAAGCCCAGAAAGGAGTTTCGGATAAAAATCCGTCGATTTCTGGGGCATTAGCCTTCCAGCCTGTGCTATATCACGAATCTGGTCAATGCCAATATGGTTCAGAAAGAAGCATGCTTGAGAACTTCCCTCAACGACGCTTTTCACGCCCTCTTCCATAGCACGGACATAGGTCAGGAACCGTTCATTGCGCACGGATTCGTCATCCATTCCCAGGCAATTCGCCAGCAAAATGCGATGGAGGAGTACAACCTCCAGTTCTCTTTCTACCGGGAGCAGATCTGGCATTAACGGAGCCTTTTCCACGTCCTGCCGCCATTGCAGCAGGAAAAAAGATGCCTGATCACCAAATAACACTCCGATGGTTGGCGTTCCTGTGGCGGAAACCATTTCCTTCCTCAAACGAGCAGAAACGGCAGAAATATCTTCGGATGGTGAAAAGGGATATTCCCTGCATCGAAAATATCTCGATGCCTGTGCTAAAAAAGCCGGCCCGTTAAAGTTTGGAACATTGGCAATCAACCGGTGAGTAGGAAGAATGATGATTCCTTCGGAATCCATGTTAACAAACGCCATAATCGCGAAGTCGCATGACTGGTTGGAAGAATCAGGATGCGCTGCTTTATATTCTCTCCGGAAATTCAGCGCCGTTTCATATCGGTGATGGCCATCCGCTATGATTAGTTTCTTCTCCTGCATCGCTTGCTGAATGGCTTTGATATTTTCCAGTTCGTTAATTTCCCATAGGCGATGCGTTACACCATACTCATCTTTAACTTCTACCTCCGGCGGCTTTGCAGCATGTTGGTTCAGCACGGCCTCAATTCTTTTTTCCGCATTACTGTACAGAAGAAAAATCGGCTCAAAATGAGTCCGGGTAGCGCGCAGAAGCTCTAAACGGTCCACCTTAGGCCCTGATAGCGTCTGCTCGTGCCGGTAAATCACGTGGCTGTCGTAATCTTCCAGTTTCCCCAGTCCAAGAAAGCTTTTTCTAACGATCTTTTTGCCCGCCGCGTCCCCGGGTGCAGTGAACTCCTGGAAGTAAGCATAGAAGGCAGGTTTGTCCTGCCTCGCAAGCACGCCCTTCGCGACCCAATCACGAAAAGAAGTTGCGGCACGAGTATAGACATTGTCCTGCTGTGTATCCGTCGAGCGGCTTTCCCCTTTGATAATATGCGCCAGATTATAAGGGCTCCGGGACAAATACTCTTTTTGCATCTGCGGTGTGATCTTGTCATACGGCTGAGTAAAGATAGTTTCAGCCCCTCCGGTTTTCCTTAAGTCATAGCGGAGTGCTTTCAAAGGTGCAACGACTGCCATTCGATCTCTCCTGATTTGCTATTCGAAATTAGTAAGAATAACATAATATTTCCGTGTGGCCAGTCTTGTTTTCACCTAGTTGCCGGACGTGAAAAGCAGTGTGTTATACTCTGCTTTTTCGGGATACCCCGCCATGACCATTGACGAGGAATTAACACAGCTCGAAGACGGCATCCGCCGGTTGAAGATTGAATACGATATATTCCTCAATACCGGATCCAACCGCCCGCCGAATGATTCCCAGTGGAGAGTAGAGCGGCTGATTAAAAAGTTAGCCGATTCCCCACAGATGAATTTTGCACAGCGCTTTCGATACAACGGTCTGACATCACGTTACGCGTTGTTTAGTGATTTATGGCGACAGCGCGTGCGAACCAAGGAAGAAGGGCCTAGACGTAATCCTTTGCACCAAGAGACCGAAGACAAGAATCTCTCGTTCCGAACCAAATGGAATAACCCCTCGGAAGAACCAGAAAAGGTAGATAAGTTGTTTTCGGCTCTGTTGGAGGCAAAAAAGAAGCTTGGCGAGGACACTCAAAATTTGGCCGCTGATTCGTTCCAGAAATACGTCGTGCAAAAAACCGCCCAATTAAAACGCGATTTTAAATGTGAACAAGTGGAATATTGCGTGGAAATTGAGAATGGACAGGTACGATTGAAAGCCAAAGGTTTGTAAAGCAACAACCGATCAGTAGCCGGACAGAAATCATTCGTTACTTTCAGCAAAGGGAGATTGGAACTTGAGCCGAATTGCGCGTGCACTTATAAGCGTTACTGACAAAACTGGATTATTGGAATTTGCCAAAGGCTTGGCTGTTCATGGCGTGGAGATCATTTCCACGGGTGGCACAGCCCGCTTGCTGCGGGAAAACGGACTCACCGTAAAGGATATATCTGAATTGACCGGTTTGCCGGAGATGCTGGACGGGCGAGTGAAAACTCTGCACCCGGCTGTTCATGGTGGAATCCTCGGACGCCGTAATCTGGAATCCCACCGAAAAACCTTGGAACAGCATCGAATCCAGTGGATCGACATGGTAGTTGTTAATCTCTATGCGTTTGAAGAAGTCGCCAGCAGGCCGCAAACAAATTTTGAGGAACTGATTGAAAACATCGACATCGGCGGACCATCCATGATCCGCTCGGCTGCGAAGAATTTCCAAGACGTAGCAGTCGTCACCGCTCCAGCGAATTACCCAGTGATCTTAGATGAAATGAGCCGTCTATCAGGACAATTGAGTGCGGAAACGCGCTGGCGGCTTGCCCAGCAGGCTTTTGCGCTGACTGCGCGGTATGACTCGGCTATAGCCAGAACACTGGCTGGACTGGATTGCACTGGTAAAAGAATCGCAACACCATCAGAAATCTTTCCAGAAGAATTGAATTTACGATTCCAAAAGCTGGCAATCTTGCGTTATGGAGAAAACCCCCACCAGAAAGCAGCGCTTTACGCCACTGCTGGTAATCAAAATACTGGTATAGCTCGCGCCCGGCAGCTTCAGGGTAAAGAACTTTCATTCAACAATCTCGTGGATTTGGAAGCCGCCTGGGAACTGGCACAGGAATTCTCGCAGCCTGCCACCGCGATCATTAAACATACCAATCCGTGCGGTTGTTCCATGCAAGCCACGTTGAGTGAAAGCTATATCAAAGCCTTTGAAACTGACCCTGTCTCTGCTTTCGGATCAGTCCTGGGATTCAACCGGCCGCTGGATGGCCCTACAGCCGAGGAAGTGGCAAAAACATTCGTAGAAGCCATTGCCGCGCCCGGTTATTCCACCGAGGCTCGCGAGAAATTAGCGGGCAAGAAAAATCTCCGCTTGATCGAAATCGCTACATCCAAATCTCTTGAGAACGAACTCCATCTCGAGCAGGTGAGTGGGGGGCTCCTGGTCCAGGATAAAGACCGGCATGAATTGCGTCGTGAAGATTTGAAGACCGTTTCAAAGAAACAGCCGACAGAAGAACAGATTTCCACGCTTCTTTTTGCTTGGAAGGTGGCTAAACACGTTAAATCTAATGCGATCGTCTACGCTCGGGACGGGCAGCTCGTTGGTGTCGGAGCCGGGCAAATGAGTCGCGTCGACTCAGTTCGTCTGGGTGCCAGCAAGGCAATCCTTCCATTAGCCGGGACCGTTGTTGCTTCCGATGCGTTCTTTCCCTTTGCAGATGGCGTAGAGGAAGCTGCCAAAGCCGGAGCGGTCGCTGTTATCCAACCGGGCGGGTCCGTTCGCGACGAGGAAGTGATCGCTGCGGCAGACCGGCTGGGAATCGCAATGGTCTTAACGGGAATCAGACATTTTAAACATTAACCAGCAATTCAGGAGAAATTTGGCTAGGCGTGTTTATTTTTAGATTATACTGAATCAAGCCATAGATATTTCGCGTAACAGGCGGCCTGCCAAATGCGTTCGGCCCTAAAAGGAACACTGGTTGCAAGTCAAAGGGAACCACGTAGATTAACTCTATGGGTGCTGTTGATCGTATTTTCCACCTTTCCATCCATTTCAAAAGCTCAATCCAGCGAAAGTTCCGCTGCTGGGGAAACGGTTCAGCCCGATAAGGCTAAAGCGTATTATCACTACACGCTAGGGCATCTTTACCAGGAACGCGGAGCCTTGTTCCAGCGCCCCGAGTTGCTCAATCAGGCGATTGATGAGCTTCGATTAGCGCTTCAATATGATCCAGCTTCCTCCTATTTAAGCATCGAGCTTGCAGACCTTTACGCCGCAACCGGGCGGTGGCGGAGCGCCTTGCAGGAAATGGAGGACGCTCTCTCCAGGAACCCGAATGACAAAGCCGCACGGAGACTTCTTGGTCGTCTTTATTTGCGCCTTTTATCGAGCCAAGCCCCTATGGACTTGCTTCCGCGAGCCACACACCGTTTCGAACAGATCGTGCAAACTGATCCCGATGATATAGATTCCTACATGATTCTGGCACAGCTCTACCGCGCTGGGCAGGAGGATGCAAAGGCCGAAGAAACCCTTAAGAAAGCACTCTCGTTGCAGCCGGATTCCCGAGATGCCAACGCACAACTCGGCATGTATTATATGGAGCTGGGCGACTACCGGGAAGCTGCGCGGCTTCTTGAAAAGGCAACTTCGGGCGAACCCGATGCTCAATTGCTCGCTACCTTAGGTTATGCATACAGCCAATTGCGAAATTTCGATTCCGCAGTGAATGCTTATGACCGTGCCGTGGCCGCTGATTCCAAAAACCCCGCTTTTAGGAAAGCGTACGCTGACGCTCTGTTTTACAACCATCAATACGCTGAGGCCATTGAGCAATTTCAAGCGGCTCTCGAAGCGAATCCGAGCGATCCAGAACCTCACCTGCGACTGAGCCAGATTTATCGCACGCAAAACAATTTCGATAAAGCCCGGGAGAGTTTGGCAAAAGCTTCTGAACTGGACCCCAACAACCTGGAAATTCAATACAACGGCGTTTTGCTGGCAGAGAGTGAAGGGAAATTTGCGGAAGCAATCCGCAATGTTGAAAACCTGCTAAGCGCATCTTCTCAAACGGATCCAAGCATGTATACGCCACAAGAGAAAGCGAACCGCGGAATATTTTTAGAAAAGTTAGGCTTCCTTTATCGCGACCAGGAAAATTTCGAAGCTGCTGAAACGGCTTTCGGACAAATGCGTCTTTTAGGCGGAGAAAGCGCCATACGCGCCGAAATTCGCATCATTGAAACGTATCAGGAAAGCCGGCATTACGACAAAGCCCTGGCAGCTTCTGAAAAGGCGCATCGTGATCATCCCGACAACCGCGACCTGGCTACGACCTATGCTTCCCTTTTGTCCACGCTTGGAGATGTTGACAAGGCAATAGGCGTACTCAATCCGTTGCTCAAGAGTGAACGCGCTGACCGCGAGATTTTACTTTCGATAGCGCAAGCACACCTTAGGGCAAAACAGTTTACCTCTGCTCGTGAAACAGCCATCAAAGCGGCGGCTTACTCCGAGGGCGATGGCGACTTGGCATATGATCACTTTCTGCTAGGCTCCATTTGGGAGCGGGAGAAACAGTTTGAGAAGGCTGAGGAAGAATTCAGGAAATCTCTGGAAATTGATCCCCATAGCGCTATGGCTCTGAATTATCTCGGATATATGCTTGCCGATTTGGGCATTCATTTAGACGAAGCTGTACAAATGATTCGCAAAGCTCTGGAAACGGAACCGCAAAGCGCAGCTTATTTGGACAGCCTGGGATGGGCATACTATCGTCTGGAACGAATGGACTTGGCGGAGGAATATCTTCGCAAGGCAGCTTCGCGTATGCCGTCCGATCCAACAATTCGCGATCACTTGGGAGATGTTTACTATAAAATCGGACGATTACAGGAAGCGCAACGGGAGTGGAAAGCGGCGCTGCTCGAATGGAGCCGTTTGCCGAAAAACGAAATTGACCCCGATGAAGTCTCAAAGATTGAACAAAAGCTCAAGGAAGCCGAAGTTAAATTAGCTCAAGAACCCCGCCGGTAAATTCTCTGATTGCATTTAATTCTCCAAAATAATTTCTCGGAATTAGTTTTAACAGAAATAACATTCTCAATAATTTCATTCCAATCACCATGCAACAATTCAGACTAAAAGCATTCGCAAAAATCAATCTCGGATTAAAAGTCATTGGCCGTCGAAACGATGGTTTCCATGAATTAAGGACTGTTTATCAAAGCATATCTCTTGCAGATACTGTCGATGTTGAAATGAAATCGGCACCACCGAGCGTTCATTTGGAAAGCAGCGGGTTTGCAGTCCCCATCGGTAAAGATAACCTAGCCGCGAAAGCGGCAGCAGCCACACTGGAAGAACTGAAATTGCGGCGGGCTGTTTCCATCCGGCTGATTAAAAAAATTCCTCCCGGCAGCGGCTTGGGCGGCGCAAGCAGCGATGCGGCAGCGGTTATTTTTGCCATATTGAGGCTTTCGGGAAAAAGAATCGCGCCAGACGCATTGTTGCGCATGTCATCTGGTCTTGGCTCGGATGTGCCTTTTTTTCTATCCGGAGGCACTGCTGTGGGTGTGGGGCGGGGTGAAGAAATTTATCCATTGCCTGATGGTCCGCGGCGATGGTGTGTGCTGTTTTATCCCGGCGAAGGCATGAACACCTCTGAGGCTTATGGTTTGCTCCATGCCCCATTGTTGACAAGCCCCAAGGCACGCCATACGATAGAATTGTTTTGTGGTACGCTTGTCCAGGGAACCTCGCAGCCGATTGGCAATGATTTTGAGCCACTAATATTTGCTCGTTTTCCTGCGCTGGCAAAAGCTAAGAAAGCTCTGTTGCGTTGTGGTTCCGAGATGGCATCCTTGACGGGCAGTGGTTCTGCTGTGTTTGGTGTTTTTAGCGACTTACGTAAAGCCCGGCACGCAGCGGAATCCCTCCGGCAAGAGGACCGATTTGTTCAGCTAACCCGTTTCATCCGGCGAAGCGAGTTCCAGAAGCAGCTAGGTTTGTAAACTGTCGCGTGTTAGCTTGAATCGTCATTGGGGCGTCGACTAGTGGTAAGTCACATGCCTTTGGAGCATGGTACCTAGGTTCGAATCCTAGCGCCCCAGCCAATCTATATCAATAGCTTACAAACTTTAACTCCCGCTCTAATCAGCCTTTGTGTCATGGTTTGTGACATAACTGCCCCAAAAGTCCCTTAAATGGGCTTCCGGGGCAGTATTTCAATGGGATTAGTTCAAACGGCCAACTTGGGCGGCTTGAGGTACTGAATCCAAGGTAGACAACGGAGTTTCCAGGCTCTCCAAAGCCCGGCGTTTGGCATCCAGGCGAATATGGCTGTAATGTTCCAGCATCTCCCGGCTGACGTGCCCGGCGATGATCATAATGGTCTGGTCACTCAATCCCTTCTCAGCCAGTTCAGTAATCGCATGGTGGCGCAAATCGTGAAACCGGAAACCAGACAACCCAGCCTTTTTGGTAATTCTCAGCCAAGTTGTATCCCACGTCTTCATTGGCTTGTCAGGCTGAACCTTCCCGTTCATACATGCGGGAAAGACGTAGTGTTCCGGCGCGGTTGATCCTAGTTTGTCTGCCCTGCCCCTCAATTCGCTTAGGGCCAATAGAGCATCCCGATTTAGGGGGATCACCCTAGCCCCGGCGTCCGTCTTGGTAGTCAGTCGTCTGATAGTCAGAGTTCGCTCGAATAGGTCTACATCTTTCCATCGCAAGCCCCGTAACTCGCAGCCGCGCATGGTAGTATTCAGGGCCAGCACGGTAGCACAGCGAACCACCTGCCAGCTTTCCCTGATGGCTGCCACTTCCAGTAGCTTGGCCTTTTCTTCGGGCGTCAATACTCGCGCTGGCTTGGGTGCCTCGTTCAGCATCCCAACCCGACCTGTTAGGCGCGCCCACTGCTGGTGATCTTTCAGGATGCGCCGTAGCAAGCCCACTTCCAGGTTGATCGTGCGGCCCGATACACCCCCAGCTTTGCGTCCAGCCTGATACCGGACAACCATCTCTGGCGTGATCCGCCGCAAGGAAGTTTCCCCGAAGAAGTGCCGTAGCCTCTTGCTACGCTCTTTGTCTGTCAGATAGGTGTTCTCAGCCTTGTGCAAGTGCCGCTTCTCGATATAGGCATCCGCCGCCGCATTGAAGGTTTGCCGTGAAATTGGTCCGACACTCCCCAATTTGCCCGTTTGAATATCGGTAACGATTTCTCTCTCCCTCCGCAGCGCCTCTTGCCAATTCTTTATCTTTTGCCCCGCCGAATCTTTCAAGGGCAGCCGATACCGGACGCCATTGACTTGATCGTCCATCCAGTACCACCTGCCTTTACCACGCCTGAAAATACTCATTTGCTTTTCTCCCTTCTGGTCACCTTCGCAGCCTTTTGTCTCAATCGTTCCCGCCGCGCCCGCTGGTAGAGCGCCGCTGGGGTAACCTGGTCATCCGGCAGTCGGGGCCGTCCGCCATATTTGCGGCCCATCTCCGCCGCCATTTGCTGAAGCCTTTTCAACCCAAACCGTTCGACTCGTGCCTTCCAGCTTCGCTTCCCCAACATGGACGCCGCTTCGCTGATTCTTACCATACTACGATACTAATTTAATCGTTTATATTTGTCAATAAGAATTTCCCGGCTCGTATTCGCCCAGCCCTGCTTTTGAAGGCTAAGAGAGTCAGTAAGCCTTTTGCAAGCGAGGGCGGCTGTACTGAACTGCCTGGTTTTTGGGCGAAGGAACGGATAGAATATCGTTCGTTTGACATTTCTTCCGCGCTTCGCATCAAGCGAATGAAGGCAACCCCGCTATGGGACTAGGCGAATCCGATACTCGCGCAAAACTGATTGATCCAGCCCTGCACTCCCGTGGCTGGACGGAAGACCTTATCCGCCGGGAAGAGACTGCGGGCGCCATCGAACTCATCGCTGGGAAGCCCCGCAAACGCGCCAAGGGTCGCGTGGATTATACGTTGAGGGTGAAGGTACAGCCCGAGACGCAGCCGGTAGCCGTGGCACTCATAGAGGCCAAGGCAGAACATCTCCCGCCTACTCACGGCTTGGAACAGGCCAAAGCCTACGCCGCTTGTAAAAGGATGAATGTCCCGTTCGTCTTTTCTAGCAATGGGCACCTGTTTGTCGAATTTGACCGCATCACAGGTCTGACCAGCACTCCCCGACCACTAACGGAGTTTCCTGCCCCTGCCGAACTGCGCGTGGGATACGAGCAGCATTTTAGCTGTTTATGTTGCTGCCATCATCCTCACTTATTTTTTACGAGGTGCAGGTACGTAAGTTTCTCGCCTGTAAACTCAGGTCATTCAAACAGGATTCACAGATTTGCTTTTATCCCCTGTTTTTTTAGTACACTATTTGGGAATTTGGGAATGAATATAAGGGGGTGCTGGTATGGTTATTCCAGAATTTGTTTCGGGGTTGATAGTAGTTGTCTCCTATCTCGTTATCGCTCTAGTTTTACGGCGAATTTTGCTTGGCGTGCTGCACCGAGCCGCGGCAAAGTCGGCTACACGTTGGGATGACGTAACGATTGCCGCTTTGAAGGGACCCCTTTTGTTGCTAGTTGTAATTTCCACTGGCTGGCTTGCTGGTAAGTATTCAGGAGGGCTGAATGTAGAACGGGAATTGCTCGATCAGGCGATTCGCGTGGGCGTGGTCCTGGCTATTCTTTTATTCGCGGATCGTTTTCTACGTGCTGCAATTGATCTTTACAAGGAGTTTCTGGAATCTGTTCACTTGACTCGTGGATTCGCTAGGGCACTGACTAGGCTTACCGTATTAATTCTCGGTAGCTTGATCATCTTGGATACGTTACGGATTTCGATTACTCCCTTGCTGGCATCTTTGGGCGTTGGCGGCTTGGCGATTGGTCTTGCATTACAGGGAACCTTGGCGAATCTTTTTGCAGGGATGCAGATTATCAGCGACAGACCGATTCGAATTGGAGACTTTGTAAAATTAGAAAGCGGAGAAGAGGGTTATGTCACGGAAATCGGCTGGCGGGCGACCAGGATCCGCATGTTGCCGAACAATACGGTCATTATCCCAAATTCTAAACTTGCAGATAGCATTTTACGGAATTATTATCTTCCCGATCCAGAACTAGCTGTCCTGGTCGATGTCGGCGTGAGCTATGATAGCGACTTGGCGCAAGTGGAACGTGTAACGATCGCTGTGGCTAAGGAGATACAGGAAACAATACCCGGTGCCGTTCCGGGATTCGATCCATTTATCCGTTATCACACTTTCGATAGTTCCAGCATTAACTTTACCGTGATCATGCGTGCAAGAGAATTTGTCGACAATTATTTGATGAAGCATGAATTTATTAAGCGTCTCCACCTTCGCTACAAGATAGAGAAGATCGTGATTCCTTTCCCAATTCGAACGCTCGATCTATCAGAGAATCTAGCTGACAGGCTCCGTCCGGTTTCAAACTAGGGTTACCCGTAACCAATCGTGTTTAATCGTCCAGAACGTTATCAGCCCCAGTCTGGCGGTAGCTGTAAAACAGGATTTTGAGGTGCTCCGTGCGGGATTGGTTATCAGATAAACGATATTTAGCTCTATTGGTTTTGATAGCCCTATTGATTCTTGCAGTGGGTAACTGGCTCAGGCCGCGGCAACAGGTTGCGGAATTCGCCATCTCAGAAGCAGAGCGCCTGCGCCTGCAATTCCTCGCCCAACAAAGGAGCTTGCGGGACTTCACGTCTTATTTTGAAAGGGTGGCGGGAAGCCTCGGCGTTCATCTCGTTCGTTTAATAGAACCAAATACAAGCGGATTGGTGTGGCAAGGCAATCGCGTTCTGGTGCCAGGGTTGCCACGCAACCATTCCTCCATTTTTACATTACGGTCTGAACGCTTTGAGCAACAAGCAAGTCCATCGCTCGTTGTGCCAGGACTTCCTATATCCATTCTGGAATCGCGTTCGTCGCAGGGGTTTCAAGCTGTTAGGGGGGATGATACCAGTGCACTGAAACCAGGTGCGTGGGTTCTTCTTATGACACGCCAGGAAGACGGTTCAACCGGCTATTCACCGGGCTTTTTTTCGTCTGTCTCAACAGCCACATGCGGGGACAATTATGTCAAAGAAATCGCCACCAGCTTACCCCTGGATGCTTCCATGCTGGGGGGAGGATTGTTCGATCTTGAAGGACACTTTCTCGGCATGGTCCTCCAATGTGGACCACGTTTAGTGGCTATTTCCGTGAATAGTATTTATTTCTGGTTACAATTGGCAAGCCGTTCAAGTGAACGCCTGTTACAAGACTATGGGATACGTTTGTTAAGTCTTAATGCTCGTTCTTCGGCTCATTTCCAGCAGACGGAAGGAGCGTTGATCAGCGAGGTCTGGAAAGGTTCTCCCGCCGAAATGGTAGGATTGGTTCCCGGCGATATCATTATTTCTTGGGATGCTGTTCCTGTGCAGAAGCCTGATAATGTGTATACATTGCAGCCCAAATCCCCAGGTGAAGTTTTAAACATTGAAATCATTCGAGGGCAACGTGTTCTGAAGTTGACTCTGGAGGCCATTTCAGGTGGCTGGTGGAGCCGCGCCAGCTCCACAGCAGCCTTAGGCCTTCAGCTCGAACTTCCTGAGGCGGGCTATTTGATCGAGTCCACTGAGCCGGGGAGTCCAGCCCAATCCGTCGGTTTGCAGGCGGGTGATCGCGTGGTGATGATTGACGGTAGAACGGTTTCCCGTCAGCAGGCAAGCCTTGCGTTGAATACTGCCATTATTGAAGAACCAATCTATGTTGTGGTCAGCCGTGATGAAAAGACCATCGGTGTATTGCTGCCATGAACGAACTTTCATCCCTGGGGCTTATTCTTCTCTTCGCGCTGTTTGCCGGTCATTTGGTCAAATTCTTGCGTCTGCCTGAAATAACTGGTTACATTCTGGCTGGCGTGGTTGTCGGCCCATCGTTTTTGGGATGGGTAAGTCACGAGAATCTCAGTACGCTGAGTGTCTTCAGCGAGGTGGCGTTAGGCCTCATTTTATTTTCTCTCGGCTCCATTTTTGAAATGGATCGTATAGCAGCAATTGGGAGGGGTGTGGCACGGATCACCTTGACGGAGTCCGCTATTGCTGCCTTTCTCGTGACCGGTGGCATGCTCGCGTTCGGGCAACCTTGGCAAGTGTCATTTCTACTCGGAGCCATCGCTATGGAAACGGCTGCTGCCTCCACGCTCATGGTGATCCGGGAATGCAATGCCAATGGAGCGCTCACGGATACTGTTACCGGTATAATCGGCTTGAACAATATCTTTTGCTTGATCGGTTTCAGCCTTGTGGCTGCACTGATCGATCTGACAACGACAGACCCCAACGTAACTTTTATTCAAACTTTGTACCAATCTCTTTATCCATTGGTCTGGCAGCTTGTTGGATCAGTTGCGCTCGGCTTCCTTGTTGGAGTTCTTCTAGCCTCCTGGGCAACGAGGGTCATCGAACACGGAGAACTTTCAATCCTGCTGATCGGGTGTATGCTGCTGTGTGTCGGCGTGGCCTTGGTGCTGGATCTGTCTACGCTGATTGCCAGCATGGCCGTGGGTGCCACTTTATCCAATCTTTCGACACATTCCAAAAGATTGTTCAGCGCTCTTTCGCGCACTGATCCGCCGTTTTATGCCATCTTTTTTGTGATTGCAGGCGCAGACTTAAACCTTGAGTTACTTGGGAGCATTGGTGTGTTGGGGGTCGTTTATGTTTTGGGCCGCTCGAGCGGCAAATTTCTTGGGGCACACATAGGAGCTAGGAAGGCAGGGCTGCCGGAAGTAGTCCGGCGCTGGCTTGGGGTCGCGCTGATGTCGCAGGCTGGGCTGGCTATTGGTCTTACTCTGATCATCAATCGCAGGTTCCCCGAATACAGCGGAGCCGTATCGACAGTCGTCTTAGCAGCTGTTGTGGTCTACGAAATGATCGGGCCGATCAGCGCGCGGTTCGCCATCACTCGCAGCGGAGAGGCCCAGCCAAGAGTTTCGGAACCCGCAGAATCATTATTTTGATCAAATCGCATCCAGTTGACCTGACCCCCGCCTCCGCTCACTTGGGAATACGACATTCTACACCATCTCCCAATACACCATCACCGTGTTGAGCGGGGATGGGGGTGTGGGGCAAGGGGTCGGCGTCAAGACCAACTTGCTGTTCTTCACGAAGAGTAAGCCTACAGAGAAGATTTGGTATTACGACCTCTCTGACATCAAGGTGGGTAAGAAAAAGCCCTTCACACTCGAAAAATTTGAAGACTTCTTCCACCTGCTGCCGGAGCGCGGCGACAGCGAACGCAGTTGGACAGTAAATCGTGCGGAGATCGAAGCCAAAAACTACGATCTCAAGGCGGTCAACCCCAATGCGAAGAGCAACGAGGACACCCGCACCCCAGAAGAGCTGCTCGATTTGATCGAAGCAAAGGGCCGCGAAGTAGCCGACGCCCTGTCTGCTTTGCGAGCGAAAAATACTCTGCCGCAATAGCTCACCCCCACCCTTCCGTACAACTGCCATTGACCCCGTGGGGGACCCCCTGCGCCTTGCTGCGTGCCTGTGTGGAGCTAGGGGCGCGGCTCGGTCGTGCAGCGGGGGCCAAGTGACCCGAAGCACGCCCAGCGCCGCTAAATTTCCGGCGTTTTCCCTTGCTGCCACGGAATTGCAAAAGCGGTGGTATCTCATCGCTTGTTGCCCGTCCCCAATCCCCCACCCAATCCCCTTCGTCGTCCTCCCCTGCGCAGGGAAGGGCGGCACCTAATAAGGATTGGCGTCTTTGAAAAGCATTGTGCGCTGTCGCGTTCCGCAGGCCCGCATCAGCGCAAAAAACAGCTCCCTTAAGGCAACGGCCTTGTGCTTCGGCGCTGGGTTGTGTGGGGCTACTTCCCCGTCGGCGGGCACCGGCGGGTCCCATGCGGTACTTGGCTCTTTCCTTGTCTGCCGCCGCCTGCGGCGTTGGCCCCGCCTTTGCCACGCCGAGCGGGGTTCCGCGCCCCACGCCCCATGAAGTTAGGGGCGGCCCGTTGCATCCATGCTGGCTTGCTTGCTCCTCCCGCGCCCTGTGCGGCCCTCCCTCGTGTCCAAGGCGGCCTCGGTCGGGCCAGGGCGCTGGCTCTTTGCCGCCTTTCTCTTGTCCGCACCCCCGCTCTCCCCCGCTGGTCGCGCTGCGCCTCGTGCTGGCTCCCCTTTCTACGTCCCTTTCGGCTCGTTGCCCCGCCGCCAGCGACTTCCAGGTTCGCCATTGTCTGCACTAATTGTTTGGGACTAATTACGGTTTCTCAACTTCTACTACAACCCCCACCTGTCGCAGATGGTCAAGCAGTTGCGGGACAGTCCATCCTCCGCTGGCTCCCGTTGCGCCGTTCAATTTAGCTTTCAAGTCTGCGAGGGTTGAGCGAATGAATAAGTCTACGTTGGTAACGATGGCGCATTGTTCAATTGCAATCGGCGGCATCTTCGGTGAATAGAGAACGAGACGGACGCCCGACGGTAAGGGCGGGGGCAGTGCCGGGGCTTGGACGGCCACGGCTCGCAGAATGTCGTCTATTTGGATTCCAACTTCTTCCAGCGAAGTCTCATCATGGGACATCGCCTCTGCGGCATCAGTCTCTGGCATCGGCTTGCTATACAAACCCCGCGCCTGCAAAATCGCGTTATAATCCTGCATTAGGTACTCCGAACCGATAATATCCAAATTCTTTGCCTATAGGATTGAATAACTGAATAATTCTAAGTTAACCAACATGATTTCAGGTGAATGGAGCTATCCAAGGCCATTTTCGATTTCCTCATCTCATTCAAACTGCTCCATGCACATGACGATATGCCGTCGCGTAGGGAATGCCGACTGCCTTCGCTGCCTTGTTAATGGATTCTCCCTGTCCAACCCGGTGCTTCAGTTCTTGAACCTTGGTTATCTTTGGGTCATCCGTAAACTGAATTAGCTCACCGTCTCCCACCGAGTCCCGTTTGAGCAGAAACTTTTCCTCAACGCGGTAGCGGCCCTCGACCTCAACTACACGGAGGCCATCACCGGTTCTGGAAACGTCAAAAACGGCGTCCGCCCTAGCTGCAATCATCGTAGAACCGAAACCCCGCGCTTCGGCGGTTTCTGCCGGAGACTTGCGCGTGTGGTGGGCAACTAAAATTGCCGCCCCTGTTTCTTCAGATATGTTGTCCAGTGCTTCGTTCACCTCCTCGGCCACTTCTTGGTCACCGAGGTTCCCCGCAACCAGCTTCCGAAGCGCAATTAAGACCAGCAACTCAACTCCGTTGTCTTTGATTGCCCGAATAAAATCGGACCGCCTCTTGAATAGAAGTTCCCTCGGCAACAGCCTCATCTTGTAAAGATCATGCTTGGAGAGAAACCAAAGATTGTCTTTATCCGGCCCCTGCCCGTTATGCGCCCGGAGCATGGCCGCAAATCGTTTCTTGGTTTCAGCCTCCGGCTCTTCCAATTCCACGTAGCAACATCGGATGGGCCTTGGCACGGGAAAGTGGTCAAACACCTGGTAGCCCGCTGCTGCGTCAAAAACCAGTTGCATGAGCGTGTGGCTCTTGCCCACTTTCGGGCGGCCTTGCCAGAGGGTTTGTGACCCGCTTGGCAATAGATTATCAATCAGGTCGGGTTGCTCGTCTGCGGCTTGCCTTTGTAGAAACTCGGTAGCCCCGACCAGTCGAATGAGCGATGTGGAATTTCCAGGGTTCACGGAGCTGATAAGACTCTGTGCCGATTCTAAAAGGCAGTTAATATCTTCTGATTGGTCCTCTGCTCGCCGCTTGATGCCGTCGCAAACGCCAATCAAACATCGCAGCAACGCCTTTTCTTTTATCAATTTGACGTAGTGCTCGATGCTGGTCAACTTCGGCAACCCGTCGGTGAGCGACGATATATAGCCCGCTCCCCCGATAGCATTCATTTCATCCCGCCGGTTCAACTCTTCAGCGAGTGTCACTAACTCCACAGGAACTTGCTTTTTCATCAAGTCCGAAATTGCTGCGAAAATGCGACGATGGCTATCCAGGAAAAAATCGTCGGGCGTCAAGACCGTTGCCTGACTGAATGCGGAGTTGTTGAGCAGGATCGCGCCCAACACTGAACGTTCGGCCTCAGGGTTGTTTGGCAATTCTTGGCCGTCGCGCCTCATTATTTGCCGCCCTCGTTGGCCTTCAACCACGCTTCTACATCTCCGCGTCGATACCTTATCAGTCGCCCCACTCGGCACCATTTCGGCCCGCGTGCCTCACGCCTCATGCGACGCATCGCCCCCGGCTTCAACTTCAGCCTTGCTTCTAACTCTCTTTCGGTTTCAAACTGAGCTTCTACTTCGTTCACTTCTGTACCTCCGCCTGACTCGTAACTGCTTCTAGTTGTCGTCAGCAACTCCAGATTACGACTCTGTAAAAGGGAAAATCGGGGCGATTCGGGTACAGTTAAGGGGGGAAAATAGGTAGGGAATGAAGGAAATAGGGTCGGACCTGAAACTTATTTTGGAAGTATCCTCAATTTTTGGCGAGATTTCTTGATTGATTCTTCACCAACAGAAAACCGGCGTCCCGTCAAAGAACGCGCATACTTTCGCGGCTTGAATTCTACTGTCAGAAGTTCTTGCTGCTCCGCTTCTGAAAGTATTTCCCAAAGCTTATAAGTCGGAAACCGTTTTCGGAGATTGTTAGTTTCTAGAAGAGCATCCGTTCCTAATATCTCGGCAATAGCCGAGAGTTCCGAACGGAGCTTGTCCTCCAAGTCAACCCGCTCCCTGTGCTTATCGAGATCAGGTCCGCGTTCTCTTGCTATAGCGTTCCTGTCATAGAGGGGAGGGGGGACGTTCTTGACCTTCTCTTTCGCCCACTGTGATTCCCACGCAAAATCTTGGAAATTGTCCTTGTACTCGGCAATGACCTGCCATTGCGCTGGCCCTACAGCGGCGTCGTATCGCGCCTTGAACACTCGATCAATCAGCCCTCCCTTATTGGAGTAGTGAAAAAGGTTGGAATTCGGCCCCGCCACAAGCGCCGCAAAATTCTGCTGCGCAATCGTGCGGGCCTCCGCGGTTATAAAGTATCCCAGCTCCCGCGCCTGCTGAACCTCCCCTTCGTTGTTTACCGTCTCGCCTTTGGGGCTGGGGTCATTTGGATCGAACAAGTAGGCATCCTTGTGAACAAGACGCTTCGGCCATCCGGGGTCATCCACCTCAACCCAAGCCACATCTCGCCATTCTAACTTGAAATGACATCTGTTGCAGTGGTGCCTCGCTGGAGAATGACCAATGGGAGAACTCCACATCGGGCTTTCGCACTTCGGGCATTTCCCCCAGTCCCCGTAACGCTTACATTCGGCGCAGCGCCAGCCCAGCTCGTTTACAAATAGAAGCGTTTGCCAAGGGTGTTTTTTCCTACAGAGCGGACATTGCAGATTGCCGATCCTTTCTTCCGATTGGACATATTTCCACCCGTCCGCAAGGTATTTCTGCGCCGCCTCTGGATCACTTACTGTAATTGTCCCACCACTGCCTGGCTTGTAAAGCTTTGTTGGTAAGGTCGCCATTCATTGCCTCTGCGAATTGCACGTTGCGAGAGTGGCCGTCCCTCGCCAGGCTCTCGTGCATTTGCCGTGGTTCTCTAACACGCGTCTTTCGCTTGCGGCCCTCCATGACACGGCGCAAGATTTCGTCCCTCGGAGATCCGTTCGCCAAGTTTCAAAGTGAAGTCTAACGGCGCTTCTCCAGGATGTACGACCCGCTCGCTGAACAAGTTGAGATGCCTGCCGAGCAGTTTCAATGCATTCAGCTTGTCACACAGTCTGACCTTGTAACGCTGTCGCTTCCCACTCCGCTCATTGATGATTTCATACGACGCCACTGCCTTTCCTTTTTCCTCCGTCAGCGCGTGTGGGGGCTTGAGATTCCCGGTCTCGTCAAACAGGCCCCGAATATCGAAATCTGAGATGACTTTGAGTTGTCGGAGCACGTCATCGGCATCAATCTCAAGGCGCGCTACCCGCTCCTTATTCTGACGCTCAATTTCCGCCTGAATGTAAGGTTTTGTCAGGTTCTCATAGCCGATTTGACGAGCGGTTCTTGAGTTGTAACCTGCTCGAATCGCAGCTTTAGTGGCATTCAGATCAATCAGATATTCGGCAACAAACCGCTGCTGCCTGGGAGTAAGCCTTTCCCGCAGTACTTCGGCCAAAAATGCCTGTCCTATTTCAGCTCTTTCAGAGCGTTCCCTTGCCGTCTCGGTTCCCATCATGGCTACCATTATACCCCTGCCATTGTGGAGGAAGCTTCACAGGGAGTTTGAATAGCATCATTCCTTTGTTGGAGAATTACTCCTGTTCCGTGGCATACCCCACTATCTCAATCTTAGGCCACGACGTGGCCGTCAATGTTGCCCCCAAACTTCCGTGTGCCATGATTTGTGACATAACTAGGCTTGGAATACCAGAAATAACGTACCGTAACACGCCGAGACCGAGCGCACGCAAAGTGCGCGAAACCCAATAACCACGGCCATTTCAGCACACTCAGTTCCGGTATGTTATACTAAGCCTTTGGAACTTTGGAGCATGGTACCTAGGTTCGAATCCTAGCGCCCCAGCCAGATTCTTTCTTGCCGGATGGTCAACAGCTCTCTGCGCCGGTTATAGAAGCTCTCTCCCATTTCCCGTATACATTCGGCGCATTAACCAAAAATCGGCGAAGGATTTTTCCAACAGGAAATTACATGAAACAAGCTTCCGTTGCGATTCCTATAAAAATACTCCTCGCAGCGATCCTCATTGTAACCAGCGGTTGCCAAACGTCTCGTGAAGAAGATTTGCGTGTGCCCGATGTTTCTAGATCCATCGGGCACACGCAAATCTTCTTCACGAGACGCGGCGCATTAACCAAAAATCGGCGAAGGATTTTTCCAACAGGAAATTACATGAAACAAGCTTCCGTTGCGATTCCTATAAAAATACTCCTCGCAGCGATCCTCATTGTAACCAGCGGTTGCCAAACGTCTCGTGAAGAAGATTTGCGTGTGCCCGATGTTTCTAGATCCATCCCCCGCCGTTCCTCCTCTGAGGTCTTGCAACGGCCTGTGAAACTGAGTTCTGGCATTGGTGTGCTGCACCAAAAAGTGACTACATCATCTGCTGAGGCGCAAGCCTACTACAATCAGGGCATCGCTTACCTTCATTCCTATGGTTGGATCGAAGCGGCACGAGCTTTTCATGAAGCTTTGCGGCGCGATGAAAACCTAGCGATGGCGCACCTGGGACTGGCCAGGGCTTATTTCAACGCCGATGCTTTCGAAGACGCCGTCAAGCACTTAAATCGCGCAAGTGAGCTTGCAGCTCAAGGGAAATGCACACCAAAAGAAGCCAAATGGATCGCTATAATAAAGTTGCAGATGCAAGCCATATTTGCGCCTGCCGGGGACCAACAGACGCATCTGCACAATGATTACAAGCACGCCATCGATGAGCTGATTGCCCTGGACCCCGCTGATGCACATGCATGGGTTCTGCGCGGGAACGCTGAAGAATCCCGGCCATCCGGTCGCGGCCAAGGTGGAGGAACCGAAGCATTGGGATTCTACGAAAAAGCTCTGCAATTAGATTCCACTCATTGGGGAGCAGACCATTACTTGGTTCATTCTTACGAGAATTTGGGGAAGTACGAGCAAGCAGCCGAACATGCGCATAAGTACGCAACTGCCGCTCCCGGCATTGCGCACGCCCAGCACATGTATGCTCATGTGTTGCCGCGCTTGGGAAGATGGCGCGACGCTCTTGAGCAGTTAATCTTAGCGGATCGCTTGGAACGCGAATACTTCACCCAGGGAGTCGCACCTATTGAAGACTGGCACAGGGGCCACAATCTGCACCTGATGGGGATTGCACAACTACGACTGGGAAACGCAGAAGAAGCGCGCAGATTGCTGAAGGAAGCCTTTGACCTGGAGGTTCGCGGTGTTCGCGACGGCCGTTATATAGACGCTTGGCTGGAATTCCTTTTGCTTCATGAACAGTATGAGGAAGCTCTCGTGGCGGCTCGTTCTGCTCAATCTCGTTCCTCTGCCGTAGCCCGCCTGCTGGGAGCTGTGCGGGAAGCGGAGGCATTGTTAGCGCTGGACCGATTCACCGAAGCACGCACGGCGCATGCCTCTGTACAAAAATATTTTGCAGAATATGAGAAAGAGGTTTCCGGACATCCGGTGTTTCAAATACTCATCCAGTCATATTCTCGCGAGCTTCTGGAACCCCTGGAAGCACAGTTCGCTCTACGCGGCGACAATCCGCAATTGGGTGAAGAGAGTTTGATCGCATTAGCGGACGACTATTGCCGGGAAGCGGATTTCGATAGTTGGGCCACGGGATTATTTCGCGTGGAATATTTTGCGCTCGTGGCCAAAAAAGCCGGTCGAACGGAACTCATGCGCGCATTAATAGATCGACTGCAATGCATCGATCCTGATTATACGAGTCGTTTCCGCTGAATATCGACTGATCTGCTTCTGGCAACAACAAGCTGCTTTTCCTTCCTCCTTGATAATGAATGCAATGTAACTATCTGTGAGAATCATCCAAATTTCTTTAACAAGACCGTGATTCTGGATAAAATAGAATGAATGCCCAAAATATGTGCAATATGGAAAGAGGTGATCGGATGAGAATGAACCGGAATTTGCAGCGTTGTCTTGGCATCTTTATGTTGGGAGCAGTCCTTTGGGCTCTGCCAATTGCAAATTACGCAGCTCAAGTTCAAACCCTGGAAGGTACAGTCACGGACGCTAGCTGCGGCATGAAGCATAAGATGGCGGATGCCAAAGCATGCACCCTAGCCTGCGCCAAAAACGGAGGCTATGCCCTTGTGGTCGGCGACAAAGTTTACAAATTAGAGGGGAAAGAAGCAGACATTGCCAAGCTGGCCGGGGAGAAGGCCAAAGTAACCGGGACGGTGGATGGCATGACCGTCAAGGTTTCCTCCATAGCAGCCGCAGGCGCGGGTATGGGAAGCTCCGGTTGTATGTAATGACTTGTGGGTTTGTAGCGCGATCTCAAACGGGTCTGGTGCAGGTTTAGCCAAAAAATCCAGACCCATTTTCATTTTCCCCCAGCATCTATTCCTGCTGTTTTCCAGTATATAAGCATGTCAATAGAACAGCTTTTTCTGGATTTAATTTGAAAAGTCATCCAATAGCGTTGAGTGAGTTCGACAACCAGCGGGGCAGAATGCTCATTTTGTTTCGTTGAATACGGAGGAGAGTTTTCTCATAGCCGATTCGAGTTTCAGGCTCGTTGTCTTGATCTGGCGGACTTTCTCATGAAGTCCTTTTTTTTGGGCATCTTCGGTTAGATTTGCAATGACCCCGGATAAACGGCGGCCTTCGTATGCCAAGTATATTAATGCATCATGATGCTGCTTCCAGGAGGTCTCATGGCGTTCCGTTTCGAAATAGAGTGGCAGTTCTTCATCAATTCGGAGTGCCAACCCAATGCATTTAGCAATCACGCGTGCAAAAGAAGCTCGGAAACTTTCTTCCGTCGCAGGAAATTCTGCTATTAATGCATTTTTCTCCCACTCGTCCAATTGGAATGGGTGCACGGTAGAGCCGATCAATGACAAACGCGGATTTGCCTTGATTCGCAGGGCGACTTCTCTCATGCGCTTGAGCGCTTGTTCGTTTTGGCGTCCCGGGTCGATGCCCATGCCAATCAGTTCTTCTTCCATTGTTAGCGGCGCAGCAGCGGGACGCGCCGGTTCCTGGTTTTCCCCAGGTTGCTGTGCAGCGAAGGGATCCTGTTGTTTTTCTTCCTCTCTTTGCTTTTCTGCCGATAATTTCCCCAGCTTGCTTAGCTGTTGAAATGCTTCGTTTGTAGTTCTGTAATCTTCTTCCAGTTGTTCCCGTGTTTTTTCTGGTGTGGTCTCAGGCTGGTCTTTTAGAAAATGCTTAATCTTATCTTCTGTTTCATGAACTAACTGATCGAATTTCTTCCCAAAAACCAAGTTGTAATTCACGATAGCGGTTAATACATCGGGATGGAAAAATTCCTCGCCTAGATCGTTTTTAAGTTCCCTAGCGCGTTCGATGATTCGTGTATCGGTAATTTGACTGAATCTTTCCAGATATTTCACTTCGTCCAAAAGCGAAGGTAGTTCCGTCAACACTTCTTCTCCGCGACCGGAAAGAGGGAGTAGGGGTAATCCATCAGCAATCTCGCTGATTTCTTTTCTCGGCCAGCCTACTGGTTCTCCCGCACGTTCTTTTATTGTGCGGACCATGTAGGTCGCTAACCAATCGACTCTGTCACGATCGTCAACGGAATGTGCTTTCTTCGTCAGGAGAAAACGAATAAAAGAGCGCAGCTCATTTTCCTGCACCGCTGGGTCTTTCGCATGCTTACGAATCAGGTGCGGCGTAACCGCCAAATCTAAAAGCTCGAGCCACTGTTGAGCAGCTTCTGAGACATGGCTTCGGATCTGCTCCGGTCGCTTCTCGTCCAGAATCTCCTTCACATTGTCCGGAATGATTCGGGTCTGCTTGAGTTCATTTTCCAGAATTCTATTCAGGAAAGAATGTGTTAGCGCGAATTCTTCAAATGTAATCATTCCACCGTCCATGCCAGAAATCCATTACACCGGATTCCCGTGCATTCTAAGTTTTATCCCATCCCATCGGACAAGATCAATACCTGTTTCTCAACGATACCAAAAATATCAGAAAGCGGTTAAATGATCGTTCATTCCGCTTATTGACCTGAGAGTTACGGCAAGATCTCCAGCAGTGACAGTGGGTCCACCCGAGCACCTGCTAGTCGCAGCGACCAATGCAGGTGTGGGCCCGTAACGCGCCCGGTCATTCCTATGGAACCGATTAAATCCCCAACGCTTACTTCCTGCCCTTCTTGAACTGAAATTTTGCTCAAATGCGCAAAGTAGGAGAACATGGACCAGCCGTGATCGATGATGACTACGTTCCCAGAAAAATATAGGTTTTCCGCCAAAACAATTTTTCCCGCATTGGGTGCAGCTACGGGTGTTCCCTCGGCGCCCCGAAAGTCAGTTCCGCTATGCGGACTGCGGGCTTGGCCGTTTAAGACGCTGCGAACCCCAAAACTGCTGGTGGCCTCCCCCGGAACAGGACGAAGAAAACCTCCCGACCATAACTTCTCCTTAGAAATTTCCGAAAAGATAGTAGCAACTTTTTTATCCTCTCTCTGAATGCGCTCCAGCTCCTCTGCAGGCGGGTTGACATACTGTTCTTGCACGGTGATTCTGCGCGTAGGAAAGTCCTTTGCCTGCACTGTAAGCTCGTAGCGAGATTGCGTCTTCTTATTACCGATACTCGTAGCAGTCAATAAAACAGGATACTTCTTGGGCTGCGCACCGAGATCGATGCCGACCAATCCCTTCCATGAAGTCGAGACCCCATCTGCATAGAAAAATACCTTTTTGCCGAATGCTGTTCCCTCTATTTTGCTGATCGGTTGATCGGATTGAACCTGAAGTAGAACGACTTCCCCAGGCTGCACTCCTCGCGCTTGGTGAGTTATCACAAGACCTGCGTCATCAGGGTCTTTGGCAAACGGAGTCGCTGGCAGGAACAAAATGCAAAACAGAATCATGCCTGCGTAAAATGCGTTGATAACTGCTATCTGTTTGATAAACCTGTTCATCTTGATTAGAAAATATCATGTTCTGGACAAGAATATTCATTTCTTTGTCCGTTTCAGTGCTTCACCAGTAACTATACGAGACTATGAGCACTTATAAACGCACTATAATTTTCGGATGAATTTTTCAGCGTTCGTAAGAACTTCTTGAACCAAATCGGTTGTGGGGCCTTCCACGTAGACGCGCAGCAGCGGCTCGGTGCCTGAAGGACGCACCAACAGCCACGTCCCGTTCTCAAGATACATCTTGATGCCGTCCAAATCTTCCCGGCGCACCACGGGGAACCCAGCGAACTGTTTCAGCTCTGGCCGCGCAGCTTCAGCGATGGCGCGTTCTTTTTGCCCGGGGCGCAAGACAAGGTCCACTCGGTCGTAATAGTGAGGGCCAAACTCTTGGTGGAGTCCCTCGATCAATTCCCCCAATGATTTTCCATAATGAGCCATGGCTTCGCTGAGCAGCACGGAATTGAGAATGCCGTCCCGTTCCGGGCCGCCAAGAGACGGGATGCCGATGCCGCCGCTTTCCTCGCCGCCGATGAGAATGTCCGTGGACAACATGCGGTCAACGATATACTTAAACCCGATGGGTGTTTCATAAAGCGGCAGCGAATATTTTGCTGCCAGTTTGTCTACCAGCTTTGTCGTCGAAAATGTTTTGGTGACTCTGCCCCGCAGCCCTCGCGCTTCCACCAAATATTGCAGCAATATTGAAAAAATCTGGTGGGAATCCACAAACCGTCCTGTCCTGTCGATAGCTCCCACGCGGTCAGCGTCTCCGTCGGTCGCAAATCCCGCATCCGCTTTTTTCTCGACGACGGTTCGTTGCGCCTCTTTTATATGCGGAGGAATCGGCTCTGGATGCAGTCCGCCGAATAAGGGGTCCGCATTGCCGTGAATCTCCATGGCGTTAACGCCGTTTCGCTCAAACAGCTTGGCCAGGACCTGTCGTGCCGCACCATGGAGCGGATCTGCAACGAACCGGAAATTGCGGCTGGCGATCAATCTGAAATTCACAACTTGCTCAATGTGCCGGAGGTAGGGCTCATTGAAATCAGTAATCTCCAAAGTTCCAGGGATGTTTTTTTCGCTTTTCGTTTCTGCGGCTCGCGGCAATTGCTCTTCGATCTTGCCGACCATCGCCGGAGACGCCGAC
>MEKX01000140.1:30425-39026 GCA_001767075.1 Acidobacteria bacterium RIFCSPLOWO2_12_FULL_54_10
CATCGCCGGAGACGCCGACCCGCCGTATGCGCCCTTGAATTTCAGGCCGTTCCACGCAGAAGGGTTATGGCTAGCAGTTATGATAATGGCGCCGGCTGCCTTCCGGTTCCTGACTCCGTAAGATACCGCTGGCGTGGGCGTGTAGCTTGAGGCTAGCCAAACCGGTATGCCATGCGCAGAGACTTCCTCCGCTGCTGCCCGTGCAAACCGGTCGCTCAGGAAGCGGCAATCATACCCAATCAGTATGCCCTTGCTGTAATCCTCGTGGGTCTTCAAATAACTGGCGACGGCGCGCGAAACCAGGCGTACATTATCAAACGTAAAATCCTCGGCAATGACGCCGCGCCAGCCGTCGGTTCCGAATTTTATGACCTCGCTTGGATTAGGCTTTTCCGGCATGATGATTTTTACAATAGATCGTTGCGTGATTTCTTTTCGAGCTCTTTGACCAACTGGGAAACTTCTTGGGCTCGATGCCGCGGGACAATCAGCAAAGCATCCGGGGTTTCCACCACGATCAAATCCTTCAGTCCCGCGCCCACCACCAATTTCCCGGGCACGTCCACCAGCAAACCCGATGAGTCAAGCAACATCGTCTGCGTCCGCAGCACATTGCCCTGCCGGTCGCGCGGCAGCAGATCATAGACCGCATTCCAGCTTCCCACGTCATTCCAGCCAATGTCGCAGGGTATTCCGGT
The DNA here is from genome assembly GCA_001767075.1 of Acidobacteria bacterium RIFCSPLOWO2_12_FULL_54_10. GTDB lineage: Bacteria > Acidobacteriota > Terriglobia > 2-12-FULL-54-10 > 2-12-FULL-54-10 > 2-12-FULL-54-10. The sequence continues at coordinate 31,124 of MEKX01000140.1, forward strand.
CACTTGGGCAGCTTTCTCGAGCACTGCGTAATCAATCGAGATGTTCTGGCAATCGGGATAACGCTGGATTAACGCACGGTTCATCGCCCGCGGATTGCCTGCTTTGCCTGCAATCGATTTCACCACCGCCGCCGTTTCCGGCAGATGTCGTTCCAGAGCATTTCGAACCGTCGTCGCTTTCCAAAAAAACATTCCGCTGTTCCAAAAAAACCTCTTCGTGCGCACGTATCGTTCGGCTTCTGCTTTTATGGGCTTTTCCCGAAACTGTTTTACGGGCGCTCCTCGCAGCGTCGTGAGCGATGGAATGCCGCCAAATTCCATATAACCGTAACCGGTTTCAGCCCATCGCGGCTGAATGCCCAGCACTACAATCTCTCCTTGGGCAGCGTGCCTGGCTGCCAGTTCCACAACTTTCCGGAATTCTGCGGGCTTGCTGACGGTGTGGTCAGAAGGGAAAACCCCTAATACTGCTTCCGGGTCGCGCTCGCCTATGATCTCGGCAGCAAGGCCTATGCAGGGTGCTGTGTTGCGCTGCACAGGCTCGGCGATAATTTGAGATTTTGGAACTCCCGGCAATTGGCGGGCAATCGCCGAGGCTAAATCCTGATTCGTGAAAACCCAGACGTTGCGCAAAGGAATCAGCGGCTGCAACCGCGCTACGGTCTGCTGGAGCAACGACGCTTCGCCCCAGAAATTCATCAACTGTTTCGGGAAACGGCGGCGGCTGCGCGGCCAGAATCGGGGCCCGCGCCCTCCGGCTAAGATCACCGCATACAAATGCTCTTTGTAGTTCTGTGCCGGTGTTTTGGGGCGATTCATTTTGATCCCTCTGATGCTTCAACCATCGGGAAGCATACACGGCTGAGTTCTTTCTCGCTCCAGCCCATCCCTTGAAATTCCTCCCGCAAATGACTTCCTTGCCTTGGCGGATAGGTTCTCAAAAAAACGGATTGCCCTTTCGGACGAATCGCCATGGATTCCAGTCCCGCAGGAATCACAATGACCTCACCCTTCACGCAGCTAACAGAATCATTGCCCGTCTCAAACTCCAATTCTCCCTCAAGCCCAACCCAGATTTCCCCATTCGTGCTCGCCTTGTACGGAAATGGTTTTTCGATCACCACTCGTTCTGTAACGAAGTATGGACAGGCGGCGAGCAAGCTGCGCAAATAGGGATTCTCGTGCAGTTCCAGCGGTGTGGTTCTCCCGCCGCGCTGCTGCCAAGCCAACACATCCAGCGCTTTGTCTACGTGCAGCAGTCGCGGCTTGCCGTCCGTTCCCGGACGATGATAATCATACAACCGGTACGTGATATCCGAATTTTGCTGGATCTCGCAGATCACTAATCCTGGACCAATTGCGTGAACAGTGCCGGCAGGCACAAAGAATGTGTCTCCTGCCTTTACGCTGATCCAATGCAACATTTGTTCGATCTTTCCGCTTTCGACCGCGGAACGCAACGCGTTTTTATCCTGGGAGAGTTCTGACACCAATTCCTGCCGAAATCCAATGGCTATGCTGGCTTCTGGTTCAGCGCGCAGCACGTGCCACATCTCGGTTTTCCCCGAAGATTGCTCATGCCGCCGAGCGTAAGCATCCTGTGGGTGAACCTGAACACTTAATTTCTGCGATGTGAAAAGGAATTTTACGAGCAGCGGAAATGCTGCGCCTGAATGCTTCTGCGAATGCCCGGCATCTCTAGGCGCTGCGCTCGCTCCTGTGGCCTTTGCAACTTCCGCAAGCGTTTTCCCCGTATAAATGCCGTTGGCAACGCGGTTTTGATCTCCGGTCAGCCACACCTCTCCAACCAAGCGCGGCCTGTCCGCTCTGGAGGGATACAGGAAGTCCAAATCTTCCCGGCCCCAGACACGCTCTTGAAAAATCGGCTCCAGCTTCAGTGGATAACTACAGGATGGAATTGAAACGGCAGCGTTGTTCAACGGTTTGCCATCTGCGTGACCTACTCGGCAAAATAGCGCTTCATGCGTTTCAGCCCTTCGCCTATGTTTTCGAGCGAATTAGCGTAAGAAAGGCGCAGATGGTGTTGTGTGCCAAAGGCCTCGCCAGGAACCACCACCACGCCTGCTTCGCGCAACAGCCGTTTGGCCAGATCATTCGGCGTAGCCGCGGCTGACTTCCTATGACGATGTTCTCCTGCATCCACAAACGCCGCGACATTCGGATAAGCATAAAATGCACCGCCTGGCAGTGTGCAGGTGACGCCGGAAATGTCTCGCAGCTTTTCTACGACAAAATCTCGTCTTCGGCGATATTCGCCCAGCATTTCGAACACCGATTCCTGCTGCCCCGTTAATGCCTCTACGGCTGCTTTCTGCGCAACGGACGATGGATTGGAGGTGCTGTGACTCTGCAATTTCGTCATGGCCGATACCAGCGGCGCAGGAGCCATTGCGAATCCAACTCGCCAGCCCGTCATGGCATACGTTTTTGAAAGCGAGCCAACCAGAATCAAATGATCCTTGGCGCCGGGAATCGATCCAATGGAAAACGGTTTATCCTCGTAGAGAAATTGGCAATAGCACTCGTCGGACATCAACCAGGCTCCGTGCCGCGCAGTTACTTCGAGAATCTTTTCAAACTCCGTCGCCGGCACCACCGCGCCGCTTGGATTGGAGGGTGAATTTACGATCACCAGGCGCGTGCGCGGGGTTATCGCCCGTTCGACCATTTCGGCCGTCAGGTTGAAGTTATCTTCTTCTTTGGTCTCAACGAACACCGCTTTGCCAGCCGCGTAATTGATGACGTCATAAAAAGTCACCCAATAGGGAACCGGCAGTATGACCTCGTCTCCGGGATTTATGATGCTGCAAATGGCATTGAAAATGGCCTGCTTGCCGCCTGCGGTAGCAATAATCTCAGACGGCGCATAGGATGTCCCGAAATCAGCCGCGTGTCGGTAAGCAATGGCCGCGCGCAGTTCCTGCGTGCCCCCCGTGGCGGTATATTTGCTGAAATTGCCGTGAATCGCCCGAACGGCGGCTTCCTTGATATGTTCCGGCGTTGGAAAGTCCGGTTCTCCAGCTCCGAAGTCGACCAGATCAACGCCTTCGGACCGGAGCTTTTCCGCTTCCGCCACCACGGCAGCAGTCGATGAGATGGATATTCTCGATACGCGCTGCGAAAGGTTATGCCCGCCCGTACGCGGGTGTATCTGTGTTTTGCTCACAAGCTCACCGCCTTGGCGCGCAACCGTGCTTCCACCAGCGGCGGGACCAGGCTGCGCACATCTCCGCCCAACTTGCAGACTTCCCTGACTAGATGCGAACTCAGAAACGTATAGGCGACGGCGGGCATCATGAATACGGTCTCCAGATTCGGATCGAGCTTGCGGTTCATCAGCGCCATCTGTAATTCATTCTCAAAATCGGAAATCGCCCGAACTCCTCGCAGGATCACCCTGGCTCTGTTTCGGACCGCATAATCCACCAGCAATCCGTCAAACGTGTCCACGGACACATTGGCGCAGTGCTGCGTGACCTCGTTCAGCATCTCGACGCGCTCTTCGACGCTGAACAACGGATCTTTCTCGGGATTGCGCAGCACGGCGACGATCAGCTCGTCAAATATCTTGCTTCCGCGCTCAATCAGGTCCAGATGGCCATTGGTAATTGGATCGAATGACCCTGGGTAAATCGCCGTAATTCGCTGGGCTGGCACTTTGTCGGCTGCTCCTTTTCGCTGCAAGTTGTCCCTCTTGAATTATAACTAGCGTTTTCCAAGAGCGTCAAATCTGGTTTTCTTTCACTGATGCGTTGTTCGCCTTGGCCATCCGGTAAAAACTCAATGCATTGGATCCTTGCGTCAGCAATCGTGTGCGCTGCCAGTTGCCGATCAGCGGTTCGGAAGCCTCAATCTTGCTGTGTTGCAGCACGATTAAGCCATTCGGCGCCATCAGTTGATTTTTGGACAACCATTCGATCACTCTCACTGCCCTTGCGTGCTGCTCGTATGGAGGATCCAGAAAAAAAATGTCTGCCTGTACTTTTTGCCGCTCCAATTGCCGCAATCCATGTTGCACGGTGTCACGAAGAATGGTCGTTTCACTCTCTGCGCCTAATAAAGCAATGTTCTTCCGCAACACACGAGCCGCTGCAACATGTTCTTCCAGCATGTACACCTGGGAAGCTCCTCTGCTCAAAGCTTCCAGTCCGACTGCTCCTGTGCCAGCGTAGGCATCCACAAAAATGGTTCCCTGAATGCTATCCCCCAGAACGTCAAACAGCGTCTCGCGGAGCCGCCCGCTTGTGGGCCGCAATTCCATTCCGCGCAGGCTTTTCAGCACCCGGCCCCGATATTTGCCCGCACTAATTCGCACGCACGTCTCCCCAACCAGAGTACCTCATACCGTCGCAGGTGAGATCAGTGCAACTAAACAACTTAAATTTTTATAGGAACCAAACTAAAGCAGAGCAGGAAGGTAGCTGCCAGTAGTCCGCCGACCGCCAGTCGCGAAAGGCCAATCGGCTCGCCATCGTCCATCGTCCGCGGATGGCGTATGCCGAAAACGAACAGCAGTATGAGCAGCGGAACCCAGGTATATGTTTTCGTCACGATGCTGAACACCGCCAGCCCGCCGAAGATGCTTTGCGCCACCAACCGGCTGCGGTTGCCGAACAATGCATGGGTTACGTGGCCGCCATCCAACTGTCCAATCGGCAAAAGGTTCAGGGCCGTTACAAACATTCCAGCCCATCCTGCAAACGCCAGCGGATGCAGCAACATATCCATGTCCTCGCCAACCCTTCCATGCGCCAGCCAGCTTAAAAGCTGGAACAGGTACGGTTCTCCCAAAGAAATAACGTTATCCCCGAGCGATGCCTTCGGCACGATTCGCGACCACATGATGCCCAAAAATGAAAATGGCACCGCCAACACCATGCCCGCTAATGGACCTGCGGCGGCGATGTCGAACAGCGCGCGCCGGTTCGGAATAAACGGCGACATGCGGATGAAAGCTCCCAGCGTTCCGAAAAGTGAAAATGGAAAGGGAATAAAATACGGCAGGCTGGTGGGAACGCGATACCATTTCGCCGCAAAGTAATGGCCGAATTCATGCGCCGTCAGGATAGAAAGCAGGCCAATCGCGAATGACCAGCCCCCCACCATGACCGTGCTGGCCACGGTCAGCAGATATAACAAAACGTGCAGCCACACGCGCTGGCGGGGGGGCGGTGGTGGTGGATAATAAGGCTGTGGCGGGCCCCATAGCACTTCCGGGGTCACTTCCACAACCGGCTCTTGGGGCCTAAAGTCTGACACGTTTCTAGTCTATGCCGTCGCTTTCCGCACTATAAAGTTGTCTTGGCTGCTCATTCGCGTGGCCTGTTCTGTTAGATGTTTCGATTGAAGAAAAAGTCGCTATCCCTCGACAGTAACAATGGGAAGACGATGGATAAGACTAGAACGGAATGTCGTCATCGGTAATCTGCTGGGACTCGCCAATACCTTCGTCAGCTTTCGCTGTGCGCGGCGCGGCTTGCTTTCCTGGAACTTCGCCCATTCCTTCCCCGCGCGGTCCTAGCGGCACCACTTCATTCGCCACAATCTCCACCGACGTTCGCTGCTTTCCTTCGCGATCTTCCCAATTGCGTGTTCGCAGGCGCCCTTCCACAAAAGCCTGGCGGCCTTTCCCAAGATACTGCGTGCAAAACTCTCCGAGCTTGCCCCAGGCCACGATATTGTGCCACTCGGTCTCTTCCTGCCACTCCTCGCCTTTCTTAAAACTGCGGTTCGTGGCCAGCGTGAATTTCGCCACCGACTGGCCAGAAGGTAGGTAACTTAGTTCCGGGTCTTTGCCCAAATGACCCACCAGGATCACCATGTTTACGCTTCGCGCCACTTGCAGACTCCTTTCCCATCCAACTGTGCTTCGAGCTAGAGAATGGCCCGATTATAACGCGATTCCTGCTTCGGGAGCTATGGACGGGGTTTGCGAATGACTTATACTGGCCCAGTAACTGAAAACCGTACTGCCAGTGATCCATCTCCTTCATTAGGACGGACCGCCGAAATGGCCGACTCGCAATTTCCCAAGTTGGTAGACATCATGGCCCGGCTGCGCGCCCCGGACGGTTGTCCCTGGGACCGTCAGCAGACTTTTGACTCTCTCAAGCCTTACCTGCTTGAAGAAACCTACGAAGTCCTCGACGCCATCGCTCAGCGCAACTGGGAGGAGCTTACCGGCGAGCTTGGTGATCTTATGCTCCAGATCGTTTTCTTTTCCCAGATGGCTTCCGAGCAAGGCCATTTCACCATCGAAGACGTCATCGAGCACATCCACACGAAGATGGTCCGCCGCCACCCCCACGTTTTCGGTGATGCCAAAGCCGCCACCGCCAGCGATGTGGTGCGCAACTGGGAAGCGCTTAAAGCGGAAGAAAAAAAACAGCGTCTCGCCGAGCGCGGCACCTCCCCGGAACCGCAAGCATCCCTTTTATCCGGCGTTCCCGATAAAATCCCCTCGCTCATCGAAGCGTATCAAATCAGTTCCCGCGTTTCCCATGCCGGCTTCGACTGGCCCAGCTTCCAAGACCTCCTCGATAAACTCCAGGAAGAAATAGCCGAACTCCAAGCTGAAATCGCTCAAAAGCCTGACAAGCCCAAGGATTCAGAAGCCCACTCGCGCATCGAATCGGAAGTCGGAGACCTGTTATTCACCGCCGTCAATGTCGCCCGCTTCCTGCGCGTCGAGCCGGAGAGCGCTCTGCGTCGTACCAACCAGAAGTTTCGCCGCCGCTTTCAGTGGATCGAACAGGAACTCAAGAAATCGGGCAAATCCCCCCGCGAAGCTACGCTTGAAGAAATGGACGCGCTGTGGAATCAGGCCAAAGAAACAGAAAACTCCAATGATTGATCATTCAGATATCGAAATCCGCGACTGCGTCTCTCTTGAAGACTTCGCGCACTGCCTGGAATTGCAACGCGAGGTGTGGCATTGGGCCGACCTCGACCTGTTGCCGCTGCGGTCTTTCGTTGTCGCGCACAAGATCGAAGGCCAAGTCATCGGCGCATTCGACACATCGGGCCAACTGATCGGCTTCTGCCTCGCCGTGCCCGCCCTGCATGGAAAAGAGGTCTACCTCCACTCCCACATGCTGGCCGTGCTGCCTGAATACCGCCAGCACGGCATTGGCCAGTGCCTCAAGTGGGAGCAGCGACGCAACGCCCTGGCGCGAGGCATTTGTCTCATCGAATGGACTTTCGATCCATTCGAGCTAAAAAACGCCCGCTTCAATCTTGAAAAACTCGGCGTCATCGTCCGCCGCTATGTTCCAAACCAGTACGGCATCAGCTCCAGCCCGCTGCACCGCGGCCTGCCCACCGACCGCCTCGTCGCCGAGTGGTGGCTGGACTCGCCCCGCGTTGTCGCTCTTGCAAAGGGAGAAACCTTGCCGCGTGGCGAAATCTCCCAGCGCATCTCCCTGCCCCTCGACCTCGCCGAAACAGGCTCCGCTCACGGCCAACCTCTCGCCGACTTCCAACTCACCCTCCGCCAGCAGTTCCAGGAAGCCTTCGCAAAGGGCTTGGCAGTGATTGGATTTGAGGATTCGGAAACGGAGGGAACCTACCTGCTGGGGCGGTAAGAAAAACAGACACGGGCTATCGCCAGGCTGTAGAATGCCATTGTGAGTGAAACAGATGCTGTGCTCCTCGATTAAAGAAGAGGTTAAAGTATGGCCGCAGTGAAGGTCTTGTACGACCATGAAGGCAAAACTCTCACCGTCTGGTTCACGGACGCGCACGAGGAATATGTGTGTGAAGAAACCGGCGACGAAGTCATCTTGATCAAGGACGCATCGGGCTGCGTCATCGGCTTCGAAAAACTCAATTTTTCTGTGTCTGATCCAGAGATGCTGCGCGTGGCTTTTGAGACGGCGCCTGC
>MEKX01000141.1:0-5001 GCA_001767075.1 Acidobacteria bacterium RIFCSPLOWO2_12_FULL_54_10
AACTGCGACACCGTGGCTGGCAGCATCAGTAATATCTCTTTGAATGGTGGCGCGAGGAGCGGTCGTAACAATAACGGGGAGCACATCGATGTGGGAATGTCCTGAGCTTTGGAGTGAGGCTCGGATTCGTTCTGTCCGGCTGATCAGCTTTGAAACTTTATTGCTTTCATTTGGCAATCCGGTCGTACAGTCTACAACGAGCAATTCATTGGCCTGCGTAAACGCCAGCAAATCAGGCCCATCCCTAAGCGTGGGAATTAATCCGTAATGAGCGACGGAAAAGCGGAACAGGGAAAGTAGCAAAGCCGCACCTCTTTCCAAGTCCTCCCCGGGATTCTTGGATTGACCCGAGAGAAAGCTCCTTAGGGTCGTCATTTCATTGTCAATGGTTTGATGAACGGCGTACGAGGGATTGATGTGCTTCTCCGGGTCAAAAATCCAATAACGATCATAAAGCATATCGTTCTTGCTAAGAAACACCTGAACAGCTTGGGAGTTGCCGATGTCCATATCGATGGACCCGTGTGCGATCCCATCGTCGCGAACCTCCCACGATAGATTAGTGCCGGAAACGCTTTTACGCTCCGAGAATTGTCTGATGAAAGGTATGACGCCGATTCTGATCTCTTCGGCATTGAGTTTGGGTGTCGCCAAACAATGTATATGGGCCACTCCTTGCGAGATCACCGACGTGACACGATCCACCGCCACCAAATTAGTGGCAACGATGGAGAAATCCGAGTTCTGCCGCCGCTCGTTGGGATCTAGGTAGACCGAGGTCAAGAGATCTCCAATACCATCAAATGGAATGCTGTGAGCGCGTAACTCGCAGTTTAATTCTTCAATTCGGGACGAGTCTTGTAAAAGAGCATTGAGACCAACAGCCAGAATTTTTAGTGTAGCTTGCCGGGGTTGGTTCGTTTCGAGTGCGCTGTCTCCCGGATCGAATTGAGCTGTCAACCCTTGATCTGACATACGTAGAACAGGGCCATTTGGCGACGCAACAATTCCCTCTCGAAGAGGGGACAAAAACTCAGCGAAAGGCCTATCGAGAGGCCAGACTGTAAATCCACCAATTATGGAAGAAGTTTCACAGGTAAAAAGCCGTAGATTCGACTGATCAAGTAGAGGCAGCAACCGGACAGCGGCCGCCACTATCACAGGGATGTCATTGCCGGGTTTTTTAAGAGCTACGTAAGAGAAGGCGGCAAACTTGTAACCGTCCATCCAGGAGGTAAGAAAGCTCTTGAACCGCTCTACGTTCTGACTGATTTGGTCATTCATCGAATTCTTCTCAAGCTATTTTGGAATATTGTACTCACACTATGGGTACGTCCCTAGCTTAAATCAAAATTCTTCATCTTTCATCAAGTACGGGCCACGGGGTCGCGTCCTCAGACTCTGGGAATCAAGTGGGTCTCGTGTCAGACTACGATCTCGTCAGGTCGGGTGGGTCGGGTGTCAGACTTGTGGAACTTGCGAAGATTACAAGTGCAAGCAGTATACGCAACTAACGCAAGTCTGACACGGTTTCCGGTTCTTCTCCGGCCGTGCGCCGACGATCTCGACCAAATGGACCGGCTCACCGAAATCGCCGCCCGCACCGTCTGACGGAGACGGCGTGGCACACGGCATACAGCTTCGGTTTCGGAGACGCCCTTCAGCGCCGGCACATACGCACGCGGCCCCCATCTGCCGGCTGCTCCGATGAGGCCTACGCGTAATCGATTGGCTTGCGTCATTGTTTTCCTCTTCCGGGGTGAGTTTCAGGTCCGGCGCGGTTGCGACGAAGATGGCGGAGGGGTCAGAGCGCCAGTTCAGACTTTTACGTTACAACAATCTGAAAGGAAAGTCTGGCCGTTCTCCTTCTCCCAAAATAACTCAATACTCGGGCCTGAACCTCCTGCCTGACCCACTCTTCTTTCCCTCCCGATCCCTTTTTCGAGGCTCAGGACTATTTTGATGGTTCAATCTGATTCCATAAGACATTCCAGTATCGATTGAATATCTCTCTTTCGATCTTCGCCAGCCCGTATGGACTTTTTTTTCCACGCCATAATGTTGGCTCGTCTTCGTACAAACCGGAGCCTTTTGTTGTCGGAATTGTTGGGAATAAGTGATAAATCAGGATGTCCCCAAAAAAGATAGGGTGTGTAACCTAACTGCTCGACGAATTCTTTTTGCACAACAAAAAGAGCATAAAGCATGGATCTTCGTTTAATCGCCAACTGGGCGAATCGTGATCCACAAGTAGCCGCTAAAGACGTGCTGATATCTTTCGATGTACCGATGTAAGCTGAAGCGCCGGCATAAAGAAATTTGTCTCCCATCGACATCCAAGATGCACATGCATTATTAAAAATTATCGGATAGTAGTTGTCGCCTACTGTTGACAGCGCGGGTATCCAGTTAAAATCATTCATTTTGAGAGCGTTGCTGAATTTCACGCCCTGACATGCTTCCGTTCTTATAGGTTTACGGTGTTTTCGTTCAGCCTTCCTTTCCTCCGAAAAGTATTCTCGTAGACTGAATCCTTGAGCATCTCGCCGCAGTCCCGTTTTGTCGTACCAAGAAATACCGTTAACGGAAACAGGCACTGTCAATTCTTGAACCATCATCTTTCCGTCAATGAATCGGCCCGAGAAGCTTGGAAACAAATCATACACGAACTCGAACTTCTCGCCCTTTGTATTGATGACCTCTTCAGTAATGCGTCTCCCGTTTACTTCACCAGCGTGACTGCTGATCATTGCGAAATCGTAAGGATAATACTGGATTGTGTAAATGAACCGATGATTGGTTGCATTTGCTCCGATTAAATCTAGAATTTCTACACCATTGTTAGCTAACAACTGTCGCACTGTTTGACTTTCTGTATCCGGCAAGTCCCCTGGATCACAAATTAGCGCAACAGCGATTCCTCGTTTATTCCCAACCCGTAATAGTCCTCGCATGAGTTGTGATCCCAAATTTCTCTCTTGCTTCAAATGGGCAACCGGAGATTTAAACGGAAGCACGCCGTAAGGAAGCCCTCTGGTAAAAAATAGGACTCGATGTAGCTCTTTCTCCTCTAGCTTACCGATTCTGCTTCTGAGGTTCTCAAACAATGTCTGCTGCGCGAGGTAACGGTCCGAATTCTCGGGTGCACAATTCCAACCACGCAAGAGATCTTCACAACTATCCAGATCGTGTTCGGACGCCGGAGGGACTTTTATTATTTTATAGCCATAAAATGCACAATAGTTTTCTGCGATCACTTCACCTAGTGATTCGGAATGCTCGATCACGGCGATCCGATCACCTTCTGCTAAAGAACTAATTTCGTGCGTTTGAATGCGGTGTAAATCTCCCTCGCCGCGCGTCATGTACTTACGAAGTGGTTCTAACGCCTCTCTCAGGTTCTCGGCCTCCCTGATCACCACAACACTCTTTTGCCAGTAGCTGTCGGGGACAATATCTTTAAGCATCTGAATTGAACTTTCACCGCAGCCCCCAATGATAAGATACTCGTGTCGAATCTGCGCCAATAGATTATTTAACTTTAGCACCTCACCTCTGGCGTCAGGCCGTGTTGTCCACGGCTCTTCTAGAATCGGGAAATAGTATCGTCCGCTTCCAAATCTCTGCACCAATTCCTGGGCGATCAGGGGTTTCCCGACCATGGCTATGACAGGTAAATATAATTTGCTCATGTCTTATTATTGGCTGCCTCTGAGCAGACATGCAAGCAATATGACAGGAACATGACCAGGGTCTACCATCGGAATTCATTGCGCGGCCACGGGGTCGAACGATTCTACAATTAGGTTTTTTAAGCGTTTTTCTGCCAAACGAGTGTTTTCCGTGGCCTTAGAGCACCACTTTCCCGCTGAAATCACGCCCGTAAGCGTTCATTCTCGTTGCTAACTCCTTGGTCGCAATCTCTTAGACCATCGTTTTTACGTTCAAAAGCGCAGCGCTAAGCGTCTGGGACCTGTCAAATCCGATATATTATCTCGTTAGATTACTACGTTGCGTAGGTACGACCCCGTTTGTTCCTTTCAACGCCAGCACATGCGCACGCGGCCCCCATCTGCAGCCTGCTCCGATGAGGCCTACGCGTAATGGATTGGATTGCGTCATTGTTTTCCTCTTTCGGGGTGAGTTTCAGGTGCGGCGCGGTTGCGACGACGATGACGGAGGGGTCAGAGCGCAGGTTCAGACTTTTACCTCGCAACAATGTTAAAAGAAAGTCTGGAAATAAAAATCCGCCCCGGGTGAGGCCCTTTTCCGCCACTATCCCGAGTTGGAAGAGAGATGACGCGAATGAGTTGAGGCGCGCCAAGACGTTGAACCGAGCACGTCGTTCTAATCAATAATTGATAAACGGCATAAAATGTAATGATTGTTATCTCTGATCCTGGAGCCACGTTCTTTGAGTCTCAATCACCTCCTTCGACTGGCTTACAGAAAGAATTTCTTTTATTGTTGCTCTCAGCGACAGTGCCAAGGAAACCAAGATCGAATAAAATAGTCTCAGTGACATGACGACGAAGGTTTTTCCTGATGGGCCCGAGCTTCCGCTCGATCAAGCGCGGCTTGCCGGATTGATATGTGACGCCATTCGAAGCGCTCTTCGTGATTTGAGGCAAAGTGACGTCAGTGGTGCACAATGGTTGATCTTCCGACCGACTGAACGAGGATGGGGCTCAACATACCTCCCGGCACCCTTCTATAGAAAAGCCGAAGTATGGGACCAGATTGCTAGGGTCTGGAATTCAAGGGAGGCAGCTGCGCTCACAGAGTACATTTGTGCCCACGGCGCACTCAAAAAGACTCTTACGCGTGATGACGACCAAGACCCGACGCGTGAAGCATGGGAGCGTTTTGTGTGGGGCGACCTTGTTCATGCGCCTCTTCTCGATCTGTTGCCAATGGCTGCTGCCGAGGACCTCGTCCGTACAGGCGAGTACTGCCCATGGCGGATAGATGATCAGGTGATTGAGGAGGCGGCTGCCGATT
>MEKX01000141.1:5066-7628 GCA_001767075.1 Acidobacteria bacterium RIFCSPLOWO2_12_FULL_54_10
AAGGGGCCATCACAATTCGAAAGAGGGTTGGCGGATTATCTGATGAGATTTCGCTAACAGCTATTACGTCGGCACTCGATTCGCTGAAATGGGCTCTAATGGTCGCTACAAATAACCCAGTAATTTTCGAGGAAGGCCCTGTGGTCTCGCGTGGACTCAGTGGTTGGCGGATGCGGACGCTGAGGCGGGGCGACACCCTGATGAGGAGCCGATCCCTACCAAACGTCAATGTAACATTGGAGGTAGCATCTAGCCTGCCGCCATTATTCGCCGAATTGGACCAGGCACGACAGATATCAAATGAGATTGATTCTGTGTTGTGGCTCTTTGGTCGCGCGTGTACGGCAGTGTTGGCTCGCGACTCACTACTTGATTCCGTTATTGGTCTGGAGATGCTCTTGGTACCAAACCCTGGCGAGAGCAGGTATCGGTTTACGTTGCATGGTTTGGCGATCATAGAAGGCGAGTCGCCTCAAACGCTAGAGGCTGATCTTAGGGCGATTTACGATCTAAGAAGCAAAGCTGCTCATGGCGGCTCTAGCGACGCTCGTAACTTTGAAAGCCTCGCTCCGAGAGCCAGACTTCTTTTAGCGAAAGCCATACGGGGTGCAGCTCGGCTGATGCGAACTGGGGAGCTTGACATGGTTAATACAAAAGGAGACATCGCAAAAAGTGTGGAGAACTTGGTTAAATCAAGATCAGCCTCGGCGCCACGCACTGCGTAGGACAAGATTTCAGGCAGGTATCGAGGGTCATATCGACGTTCAGGCCTTTATCTTTGCTCTTCGTTGCCGCTCTTGGTCAATCGGCTCTTGGATGGGGGTCAAATGGGACTCGTGTCAGACATGACGGATGGGAAAATTAAGTCCACATGAGCCCCACTAGACCCCTGGGTGGGACCAGCACAAGGTATTGATTCGACGATATCTCAAAAACAAAGCCCGTTCCATGAAAACGAAGGCCAGTTCCAAACGGTCCAATAGTTCCAGTCGTTCCACCCAGGACTGAGCGCGTTCAAATCGTTCAATCGCTACGCTCGGTTCAAATCGTTCAAAACGTCAGAAGATCAAATTTAATAGCGAAGGCTGTTCCAATCGTTCCAGCCGTTTTCGAGGCCAAGAAGCGCTTTGGTCGGTGCTCATAAGAAACAATTGGAACTATTGGAACGTCTGGAACGGTTGGAACACCCTTCCTCATCTGCCAACTGGAGGATTTTGGGTCGAAGCCGGCAGGAAGCTTGACGGGGGAGTCCTCCCGTTGCTAATGAGTATCGCAAGAATTGGTTCGACTGGAACTCGCAGGTGGAGGTGACCAGGTATGGCTTTGGTACGGTGCGTTACAGTAATGGGTATGGGAGTGGATGTGCACGGATTGGATTACACCAATGCCGCCAAGCGGGCGGTATTCGATGCGTTGCATCACAGCAGCTTGGGATTTCAGCGGCTGCTGGGCAAGACCGCCGACGATATGCGGGTGGATGTAACCATCGGCGTGCCCAAGCCCGAGGCAGTGGATGGCCAGGCCGTGCTGGAAACGCTGCCCCACGGCGGCGGGCACATCAACGTGGTCCACGGCGGATTGCAGGTGCTGAATGAAAAGGGCGATGACGGTTGGCTGATCGCCAACGCCATCGTGATCGTCAGCATGGACGACGGCAAATAGCCGCCGGCAGGCGGCGGTTCAAAGTTCAAGGTTCAAAGTTTAAGGTCAGAGTGGAAACCGGAGCGGGTTCAAAACGTTATAGGTAAGTCAGTTCCAATCGTTCCACTGCTACGCTCCGTTCCAGTCGTTCAATCAATGCGGGGTCGGTTCCAAACGTAGGAAAGCTCCGGGCAGAATCGGACGAAGGGCGTTCACAACGTTCAAGCTGTTCGAATGGTTCAAACCCCCACCTCCCTTTGACGCGGCTCGCGGCGCCCATTCAAGCATTCCAACGACGCGGGGCCTTATTTCCGCTCCCGGATACCGCGTGAACTTGCCGATGGGGCGAAATCCGGCTAACCTTTAACCATGTTAGATTGGTCTTCCTGCCCCGCTGTCGAGCGCGATCCTGACCGGGTTAGCGGCGCCTGGGTATTTCGCGGCACGCGAGTCCCGGTTAAAGCGCTGTTCGAAAATCTTGAAAGCGGCGCGCGGATCGACGATTTCCTTACCTGGTTCCCCGGGGTCTCCAGAGAAATGGCTGAAGCCGTGCTAGAGCACGCGCAGCGCAGTTTACAGACCGAAGCGCACTGAGGACCATGCGGGTTCTCTTCGATCAAGGCACTCCCGTGCCACTGCGCCGTTTTCTAAACTCACATACAGTCACGACAGTTTACGAGAAGGGCTGGAGTCGTACTCGGAACGGTGATTTGCTTCGGCTTGCTGATCAACAAATGTTCGAAGTTTTTCTCACCACCGATCAGCAATTGAAATCTCAGCAAAATCTCACAGACCGCCAGATCGCTGTTGTGGTATTGCCGACGACAAGCTGGCCAGTGATCCAAAAACACACAGCCAAGATCGCCGCAGTTCTCGACTCAATAGCGCCGGGCGATTTCATCGAAATTGATTTCTGACGAT
>MEKX01000142.1:0-910 GCA_001767075.1 Acidobacteria bacterium RIFCSPLOWO2_12_FULL_54_10
TGCGCCCGCCGCACGAGCTGGCCCAGGTTAATGCGCGCCTTGGTAATGGGCAGGTGCGATACTTTTCTAACGGCTTTTTTTACCACAATATCCTCCTTGATTAGAATACATCAATATTGATTGATTCTAGTCTATCACAGCGATGGCGTTACCGCCCGGTCTTCTTCCAGCAGGGTAACGTGACCGCATTATTAATCTATTGAATTGCACTTGTATTGTCGTTCCTTTTTCGCTTACCTTAGGTTACTTGAGATCATTATGCGAACTTTGGCAGCAATTCTTCTAGGCGGGTGGTTGATCGGCAGCATCGTCGTCGGCGCGGCGGCGGCGCAGAACTTTTACATGATCGACAAGCTCTTGAACTCCGTCGAATCACCCCGCCCATTCTTGAACATTACTGCGCGCATGGAGTCCGGCGAAGCACGCGGCATTTTGCGTTTTCTCGTTTCCGAACTCAACCGGTATTACTTCCGCACCTGGGAATGGGTCGAAATTCTCTTCGGCGCGATTCTGCTTTTTCTCGCATTCAAATATTTCGGAGACAAAAAACTCATCATCGGGTTCGCCGTCATGCTCGGCATCGTTCTGCTCATGAGTTTTTACGTCACGCCGCAGATGATCGACGTTGGCCGCAAACTCGATTTCGTTCCACGCGAACCCGCCCCGCCCGAACTTTCCTGGTTCGGAATGCTTCACGGCCTCTACTCTGTCCTCGACCTTATCATGCTGGTAATTGGAATTTGGATGTCGGTACTTTTAGCGAAAATTCCCGATTTGAAACGTTAACCGAGGGAACCGCTGGAATCGAGTTTGTTGAGGAAACCGAGAGGACCGAGGGAACCGAACTCAGTTTTACTTCTTTCCGGGTGCCGTCGGAGGATGCGAGAGCAGAAATTCCACATGCGAGGAC
>MEKX01000142.1:936-1042 GCA_001767075.1 Acidobacteria bacterium RIFCSPLOWO2_12_FULL_54_10
CGCTAATACGATCACGCACCCCACCTGCTCGCCCACCGTGGACACCATTTCCATCTCATTTCCTGTATGCTGATGCGGCTTTCGGTGCTGCACATTGATGACGCCC
>MEKX01000142.1:1106-1412 GCA_001767075.1 Acidobacteria bacterium RIFCSPLOWO2_12_FULL_54_10
CTGTAAACAGCCGGAATCGCGAGTCTTTATAGGCCTCGCGTGAGATCGCCACCATGCGCCTCTCGCGTGCCACCCAGCCCGTCAGACCTTCGCCCATTTTCAATCGGATTTTCCCGATCTGCCCCGGATGCGGAAGACTAGTCGCGCACAGCACCAATTCGTTGTCGTCAATCAAATAGATCAAACAAGCATCCGCCTTAGTAGCATCGCCTACCAAATCCACAATGGCCTGCAATATCTCCGGCAGGCTCATTCGACGAGTCATCAACCGGCTGACCTCTTGAATCACCCTCAATTGGCGCTCAT